>JASEFT010000023.1:1647-18991 GCA_030018475.1 Candidatus Thermoplasmatota archaeon | reverse complement strand
AAAAAATAATGCTTGAATCATTACTTGGCGTTCTTATAGGGCCCGTACCTGCACTTGCACTGTTGTTCTTTTCACTCAAAGGCTACGAAGGGCTTTTTGAGGAAAGAACCCTTTTCAAAATGTTCGTTTTAGGTCTGTTCTTGGGCTTGGTAGCTGTAATCTTCGAACTGTTTAGGTTTTTTAGTTTAAATCCAAAAGAAGCACACATAACATTCTGCGTTATCTCGATACCAGGCTTGGCAATATTTCAAACTTTACTCAAATTGTTCGTATTAGGAAGGCAGAAGTTTAAAGCCGTGCCTTCAACCACATTTTACGGACTTGCGCTAGGACTTGGGTTCGGCGCTATGTACAATTTCAGCTTATCTTTCGCAGCACTCACACCTGCTTTGAAAAGCGCTAATTACTATCTTGCAGCTCTTACAGTAATTATAACAATAGGACAGCCCTTTTTACAAGGAGCAACAAGCACAATTCTAGGTTTGGGAGTTGCGACTTCTAAATTGCTCTTAATGTTAGGATGGACAATTTTAATACATTCAATATTTAACTCAGCAGCCTTCGTCACCAATCTAAATATTATATCTCTGGAATGTTACACAGTATTTGCGGTTTGCTACGTAATTTCCATTTTTATTTACGCACTAAAATTCCTTTTACCATACTCAAGTGAAGAGCTCAGAAAGAAGCGCAGAAGAGCTTTGAGAAAGCTAATCTAATTTCTTCCAATCTCGCAAGCTCGAAGTAGTTCCACAGAACTCACACTCTAGCTTTTTAGGTAAGCTCTTTATGCAAGCCATACATTTATCTCTACCATATATAGTAAGAGCTTTACAGAACTTGCATTCTACAAGCCAGTGCTCACCTTTAGCGCAGTATGCCACTTTTCTTTCGTACCCGCATGAAGGGCATGCTAAAGCTTCAAATCTAATACTTGCGTTACAAAATCTGCATGTGTTTACATATTTGAGCCTGGCTCCAGGAAGCCATAAAATATAGATTAATAATAGTATGAGAGCAGCCTCAGCCAAAATGTATAGTGAAAGATTGCTTTTACCTACGACCCAGCGAGCCCAATCTGAGAGAGAAATGTTCGAGAATATAAAAAACAACATTAAAGCAACAAACCACAAGCCGAGCGGGCAGTAGCCGTACTGCTCTCTAAGCTTTATAACTTTACTGGCAACTGTATGCATTGTCAGCACAGCTATAACTTCACAAACCAGTCCAATCGCCATAAATATCAAAAGTCTGGTAGTTAAAAGGCTTCCGCCAATACCTGCGAAAACGTAGATTACAAGCAATAGAAATGAATATTTCCAGAAGTTAGGAAAGGCTTTGTAAATGGATGCGAATGCAAGTAATGCAAAGACAATCCAGAGCGCAGTATTAACAGCGCCTCCAACATAGCCTGCGTAAAGTGATAGTAATAAAAATACTATTGTAAGTATTGCAAAGAAGTTTTTACGAGTGAAAATTTTAAATTTCATTCAACAATAAATTTTATTCGGTCTATATAAACATTCTCAAGTAGTTGGCAAACATTTAATACAACGCAGAATAATTTGTTAGCAGGTGATGAAAATATGGAAATTTGGGCTATATGTCTTGCAGTAGTAGCTATTGTAATAATTATAATTTTGGCGAACGCAATAAAAATAGTGCGTGAATACGAAAGGGTTGTGATTTTTAGGCTTGGTAGATTGCTGGGCAGGCCTAAAGGGCCTGGCATATTTTTCATTATTCCTATAATAGATCAAATGGTGAGAATAGACTTGCGTACTATGGTGATAGATGTAACAAAGCAGAGAGTAGTCACAAAAGATAATGTTACTGTAGATGTAGATGCAGTGGTATATTACAGAGTATTCGATCCCCAGAAAGCTGTTGTGCAAGTTCAGCAATACATTTACGCAACTACTTTACTTTCTCAAACTACCTTACGAGATATTTTGGGGCAGGTAGAATTAGATGATTTGCTCTCTAAGAGAGAAGAGCTTAACAAGCGCTTACAAGAGGTTTTAGATACAGCTACAGACCCTTGGGGAATAAAGGTCAGCGCAGTAACTATTAAAGATGTAGCTTTGCCCGAGACTATGCTTAGAGCTATTGCTAAGCAAGCTGAAGCTGAGCGAGAGAGGCGCTCAAGAATAATAATGGCTGAAGGCGAGTTACAGGCAGCTCAGAAAATGCGAGAAGCTGCAGAGCAGTATGAGAGAGCGCCTGTTTCATTAAGGCTCAGAGAGCTCCAAACTCTCACTGAAATTGCACGTGAGAAAAATCTTATTGTAGTGCCTGGCGGCGAAATAGGCGCAATTGCAGGAATTGCTAAAGCTGTACAGAAAGTAGCTAAAGAATAAAAAAATTAAATGGCAACTAAAAAACTTGCTTTTGTAATCCTAATACTGATTTTAGTGCAGAATTTTTACATAGCTGATAGTACAAAGGCACAGCAAACCAGAGTATTGGTTGTAAAAATAGAAGAGCCTATAACCCCAGCTACACCTGAAATTTTAAAAGAAGCTTTAGAAAAAGCTCAATCTTTAGGAGCTAATGCTTTAATAATCATACTCAACACCCCTGGTGGAGGGCTAAGCGAGACTTTTCAGATTACTCAGCTAATAGCTAGCTCGCCAATACCTATAATAGGCTATGTTTATCCCCTAGCAGCGCATGCAGTTTCAGCAGGTACTTTCATTCTTATGAGTACTCATATCGCAGCAATGGCTCCTCATACTATTATAGGTTCATGCCAGCCTATAGAAGTCACTCCGGAGGGTAGTAAGTACATAACTGAGAACAAAACTATAAATCACTTAGTAAAAATCCTGCAAGAGCATGCGAGTATACACAATCGCAATGTATCGGTTGTAGAAAAGTTCGTTACTGAGAATCGCAATCTCAACGCTACTGAAGCTAACGAGCTAGGAGTTATAGAAATTATTGCAAGCTCTATTCAAGAGCTTTTGGAGCAGGCTGACGGAATGAACGTAACCACAAGTATTGGCAATTTAACTTTGAGTACTGCAAACGCGCAAATAGTATATTATGAGCCATCAATTAAACTACAAATTTTAAAAGTACTATCAAATCCACTTCTTGCGTCACTACTTCTAATGCTAGGAATTTTCGGACTGATTTTCGGTATTTCCACGCCAGGCCACGGAGCTGAAATTTTAGGAATTATCTGCATATGCTTAGGACTGATAGGTACAGGCTTCGAGCTTAATTATGTGGCGCTGTTTTTAGTTATCTTCGGAAGTGCTCTACTGCTTATAGAACTATTCACGCCAGGCTTCGGAATTATAGGAATTGCAGGAATAATATGTTTAATAATTGGAACTGTATTCTTAATACCAATGACATACCCCAGATGGCTTGTATCAGAGGAGTTTCAAAAACAGTTAGTGATTACTTTACTTGCTCCTCCAGCTGTAGTCGCAGGTTTTTTCATATTCGCATTATTCAAAATTATAAAAATAAGGCGGAAGAAGCCTGCAATTGGCGAGTTTGTTGGCGAAGAAGCAGAAACTATAGAGGAAATTTCTAAAGGAAAAGAAGGTTTCGTAATGTTTAAAGGCGAATATTGGCGGGCGAAGAGCGAGGACGAGACAATTCCTCAGAGAACCAGAGTTGTTATTGTAAGGAAAGACCACGCTACACTCGTGGTAAAGAAGAAAAGCGAATAAATATGAAAGAAAAGGAAGAGACCAAAGCTAGGGAATTGCAAGAAACTGTTTATTTATTAGAGCTGAAGAAAGCCCAGTTTAGCACTCTTGAGAAGCAGATAGCACTTTTAGATATTACTTATAACGACAATCTAAGAGCCAAAGAAACTCTTACCAATTACGATAAACTATCTGATGGCAATGAAATTCTTGTGCCTATAGGCGGTGAAATATTTCTTTACGCAAAAATTGATAAAATAGGAAAAGCTCTTGTAGGGATTGGCGGAGATGTCACTGTAGAGAAGAGCGTAGCTGAAGCTATAAAAAGGGTAGAAGATAGACTGAAAGAAATTGAGAGTGCAAGAATTAGAATTTCAGACCAGGCTGAGAAGGTACAAAGCGATATTACTAAACTCACAGAAAGAATTAGAGCGCTTTACGAAGCGCAGTCAAAGTAAAAATGTTCAAAGCTCTAAAAGAAAAACTTAAAATATTGCATAAGAAGACGGAAGAGGAGCTAAAAGCTGAGCCTTTGCCGAAGGAGACAAAAATCGATAAAATACTGTGGGCTTTAGAACTTATTATGCTGGAAGCGGATGTAGCGCTTCCTGTGATCGATAAAATAAAAGAAGATGTGAAGAAGGAGCTAGCCACCAAGAAGCTTGGTAGAGACGTGAAAAGTGTTATTGAGGAAACTTTAAAAAGCGCAATTTCAAATATACTTCATTCTGCAGTCTCTGATTTTGATAAACTTGTTTCAGAGCGCCAGAAGCCAATAAAGTTGCTTTTTGTAGGTATAAACGGCTCTGGAAAGACGAGTGCAATTGCTAAATTAGCTTGGAGGTTAAAGAAGAGTAATTATCGTTGTGTTTTAGCTGCAAGCGATACTTTTAGAGCAGGAGCTATTGAGCAGTTAGAGAAGCATGCTAGTGCATTAGGTGCAAAGCTAATCAAGCATTTGCCTGGCAGCGATCCTGCAGCTGTGGCTTACGATGCGGTAGAGCATGCAAAAGCTCGTAATATCGATTTTGTACTCATTGATACTGCTGGAAGAATGCAGACTAATGTTAATCTTATGGACGAAATGAAAAAGCTCAATCGTGTTATCGCTCCTGACTTTATAATTTTCGTTGGCGATGCTCTTACAGGTAACGATGCTGTGGAGCAGGCTAAAACTTTTAATGACGAGTTAGGCATAGATGCAGTTATATTAACAAAAATAGATGCGGATGCTAAAGGTGGAGCTGCTCTCTCAGTCGCCTATACTATAGGTAAGCCTATCTTGTTTTTGAGTACAGGTCAGGGTTACGAGGATTTTATAGAATTCGATCCTAAATGGATGGTGGATAGATTGTTTGGCTGATGATCCCACTATCTCTTCTCAACTTCCAAAATTTATGTTTCGTCTCACTATGTCGAGGTAGAAGGTGTGGTACATTGGCTTCCAGGAAGGGTAAATATTATCGATTGCATAATTTATAATAACGAGTACGGAATTTACTGTGACCGATTCACCTTCCCTACGATAAAAGATAGCCACGTTTTTTGGAATAAAAATTACGATATCTACATTTCCTACGGCACTCTACCAATAACAATTGATGCATCATACGATAGAAGACACGTATATTTTGAAGACACTACTAATACTGATGAGGATCATTGGAATGACAATCAAGAATTGTATGTTTATGGTTTTCAATCCATATATAAGAGAGGATACTAAAGAAAACGCAAACGCAGATTTTGATAATGATAAGCTAACAAATCTTAATGAGGGAAGCGCTTACGGCACGGATCCTTTAAATCCTGACACAGACTTGGATCTTATTCGTGACAAGGATGAAATGGACGGCATAACGACAAGATATATTGTAGATAAAGGAGCTAAAGGATATTTGTTTTACAAAGAGATAACCCCCGGCTACAGTAAAACGTTCAGTTACAAAACTTCTCCGTTCAATCCAGATACAGACTTCGACGGCCAAAACGATTATAACGACCTAGTCCCATTAGACTACGATATGGATGGAGATGGGTACATTAACAAAGCAGACCTCACTAATCCAGCTTCAAACTGCTATGTTGAAAGGATAGCTATAGCTGCGAATAATGATAACAATTTGATAAGAGACGCTTATGGTAATTTAGCGAGCGATACCGATGATGATAATGACGGCATTAATGATTATGAAGACAAGGACATGGATGCAGATGGAATGCCTGACGTCTACGAAGTAAAGTATGGCGAGCTAGATATCGCACTTTATGATGCGGATGGCGAGTACGGAGAGAATCAGGTTAATAGTCAAGGCTGGCAGAACCCGCTTATTTACAATGCGAGGTATGCGGTGCTGATCGGTGGTGGGGGAGGAGCACCTAAGGATGTAGAATTAACTGCGGTGTTAAACCCTTGAAATAACTCTTGCCCTAAATCTGAAATTTTAACGATAAAGCCTTTATCTTTAAATTCACCAGTTGCATTCTCGTAACTTACTTTACATCATCATAGTTGCTCTTATTTTAATTCCTAAAAATTAGCTATCTTTCTGATTAATTTTTTATTTGCATTGTAAACATTTACTACCAATGGCAAATGTCCCGGAAGCGCGTGGGTAGCGCATGCGAAGCATGGATCGTAGGCTCTAAATGCAACCTCTATCTTATTCAAAATTCCTTTATCTACTTTACCTTCTTTAATTAAACTTTTAGCTGCTTCTTTAATAGAAATAGATATCGGAGCGTGGTTGTGAGTAGTTGCCACTATAAGATTGACTTTTTTAATTAACTTATTTTCATCAGCTACATAATGATGTATCAAAGTACCACGTGCAGCTTCTATTACGCCTATACCTTCAGATTCTTTCTCTTCGCTTTTAGGATAAGTTCTTATTTCTTTACCTGTAATCTCTTTATCTTGAGTTAACTCCAGCAATCTTTCAGCAGCATACAAAATTTCTATTAATCTTGCCCAGTGATATGCAAGAGTATTATGCACTGGCTTGCAATTGAAAAACTCATAAAATTTTTTATACTCTTCGTTAGCTAGTTTGGTAGCAAACCCTTCACTTGCATTAACTCTTGCTAAAGGACCTACTCTGTAAATACCGCTATCTTTGCTTGCTTCTAAACCTTTCCAGCCAAGCTTTTTTAGATAAGGGAATTTGCAATAGCTCCAAGGCTCTACACGCTCTGCAATGTGCTCAAGATAGTTATCAACTTCAAATTTTGCGTACTCTTTGTTGTCAGGACTAACAACCCTTATTTTGCCATCGTAAAAATTTATTTTGTTGCTTTCATCCACAAGTCCCATGTAATAAGTCTCCAGCTTATAGCCATCGTTAAGAATTAGTTCCTTGTAGGCTGGCAACAATTTATCTTTCCAAAGCGCTATGGAAAACTTAGCAAACTCGATACACGAGCTTGCTATTTTCTCTATCTCAGCCCGCTCCTCTTCATTTAATCCTTTACTCACGCCGCCAGGTAGGCCGAAAGTTGGATGTATCGTCTTACCGCCTAGAATTTCAAGTACTCTTTGCCCGTAAGCTCTGTGCTTTATCACTTCTTTTGCAACCTCAAGACCTACTTTTTTTATTACTCCTAAAATATTGCGCTCCTCTGGCTTAGCATCTAAGCCTACAACAAAATCGGGCGAGGCAAGTATATAGAAATGTAAAATATGGTCGTAGATGTAGTAAGCAGAATAGAAAAGCTCCCTTAGTTTCTTAGCTACTCTTGTAGGCTCTACCTTAAATAATTTATCTAAAGCTTTTGTTGAGCATAGATGATGAGATTCAGGGCATACACCGCAAATTCTAGATGTAAGTACAGGCATATCTTCAGCTAATCTACCGACACAGAACCGTTCAAACCCTCTCAGCTCTGGCACTTGGAAATAGGCATTTTCTAGACTGCCTTTACTATCTAAAAACAGCTCTATTCTGCCATGTCCCTCAAGTCTCGTTATTGGCGAGATAGTTATTCTTTGCTTTGCCATTTGGGTTCACTTTTTTTCGGTGTGCTTGCGACTGATTATTCCTACAGGAAGTGAGAATTTATAAAAGCTGCCTGCTGGGTCTGCAACCTTATCAATGATTTTCTTAAGATCTTCTTCGCTCAGCGCTTTCTCTTCCTCAATACCTATTATAGAAGCTAGTGCGGAGAGCATTTTAGCGCCTTGATCTAGGGCTTCCGGCAAAGCGCCCATACAGCCAATGCAGGGTTGATTTGCGTTAAGGCATCTTGCCTTACAGCCTCCCCTTGTCGCAGGTCCCATACATATAATACCTTGGTCAAGCAAGCATTTTTTAGGATCTGCCTCTTTTTCATAAATTCTGTAAATTTTAGATATACTTTTCTTCTCAGCTTTCTCACGTTCACATTCATCGCAAACGCTTTTTTCGCTTCCTATTACTGTGCCTTTAGGAGGAAGCGCACCTTTAGCTGCAAACTCTTTAGCTATTTCTAACAGCTTTTCTGTACTCTCAATAGGCGGTGCGCAGCCAGGTACAAAATAATCTACCTCAACAACTTGATGGAGAGCTCTAGAATAACCGTAAAACTCAGGTAGCTCTAGTTCATGAGCATCGGCTTTATAACTTTGCTGAGGTGTTGTAAATTTTGGATTGATAGTGCTCGGCGTTTCTGAATAAGCTATTTTATAAACTTCTTCTTTAGTAGCTAAATTAACCAAGCCTGGTATACCTCCAAAGCATGCGCAACTCCCATAAGCTATCAAAACTTTAGATTTCTCTCTCAGCATTTTAGCAATCTGTTCGTTTTCAAAATTCGCTATGCAACCATTGATTAGAGAAATATCTATTTCCTGAGCTTTGAACTTCTCTAAATCTTCGTATTTAAAGTCAAGTGCTACAGGCCATAGCACAATATCTGCAATTTCTGCAAGCTCCAGAATTTTTTCGTTGAGCTCCACTAGAGCTACCTCGCAGCCCCCGCAGGAGCCGAACCAGTAAATTGCAATTTTTAATTTTTTATTTTTCATTTTTTGAAAGGGCCTAATTCACGAAGTTCTTTAACGAAATCTTCTACTGCGCTTGCAAACTTTTTACCTTCTGAAGCAGATATAAATTCTAAGCGCAGCCTTTTCCCATCCACGCCAAGTTGCTCCAAAAGCTTTCTCATTAAAATAACTCTCCGTACAGTTTTATAGTTGCCTGTTTGATAGTGGCAATCGCCTGGATGACATGCGCCTATGAAAACTCCGTCTGCGCCCCTTTTTAAAGCTTCTAGCACGAAAACAGGGTCTACTCTAGCAGAGCACATTACACGTATCGCTCTTATATTAGGTGGGTATTGCATTCTGCTCACACCAGCCAAATCCGCACCTGCATAAGCGCACCAGTTGCACAGAAATGCAAGTATCTTAGGCTCGAACTTATCTACGCTTGCCATTCCTAAAGACATTATTGTTTATGAAAACTTTAATATTTCGGCTTTCTAGTAGGTGTCAAGTTAAGTTTTTAAGCTGCAAAAAATATACAGATTTGAGATGCTCTGTGCGGCTTTGGTCACTTTCCTAATCTCATTCCTGTTCTATCTCCTCCTTACAGTAGGCCCCAGAACTTACTTCCCACAAGGTATTTTATACTGGGACTGGAGCGAGTTGATTGCAGGAATAATTCTGAGTGCAATCGCAGCAGTAGTAGCTTATAGAATATTTTTAATGAAGAAAAATTATAGAATGCTCAATCCCAGAAGGTGGCTAATGTTCATTTGCTACTTAGCGCCCTTCTTTTTGGCAATGGCGAAAGCTAATTTGGATGTTGCGTATCGTGTAATTACAGGCAAAATAAAGCCTGGGATTGTAAAAATAAAGACAAACTTAAAAACAGACTTAGGCTTGACTTTACTTGCAAATTCAATTACATTAACACCAGGCACTTTAAGTGTAGATGTGGATGAAAAAACTAACGATTTGTATATTCATTGGATCTACGTAAGAAATAAAGAGCCTAGTGCTGAAGAAGTATGTGGCTCTTTTCCCAAATGGGCGAGGAGGATAGCGGAATGAGAGTGGTTAGTAGTTTCGGAATTGCCAAGGCAAATCCTCACTCCTGCAAATTGCTCGCAATTTGTAGAAGTCAGGGATTAGTACTCAGGATTCAGAGATCTGAAAGCAACCACTCCCTAACTACTTACCACAAAGGTAATCTTATAAAATGATAGATTTAAGCAACCTATTCCTTGTAGCAGGCGCAGCTTTACTTGTTTTTATAATATTTGCGATGATGAGAGCTCTGCTCGGTCCTACTGTGCCTGATAGAGCTGTAGCGCTCGATATTGTCAACACACTTGTTATCGCAGCAATGATACTTTTAAGCGCAGGCTATAAGAGTATAATTTATGTAGACGTAGCTATTGTCTACGCTATACTTTCCTTTATAGGCACTCTCTATATTGCAAAATATCTTGAAGGAGGTCCTTAACTTGATAGAATATCTTGTTTACATATTCATTAGCATAGGATTGACATTCAACTGCCTCGGCACTATAGGCTTGCTTAGATTTCCTGATGTGTACACAAGGCTACATGCAGCTACTAAATGCACTACTTTCGGCTCTATTTTCACTAGCCTTGCAGTAATAGTTTACGGCTTTGTGCTGTGGTACGAGGGCAGTACAGGTTACGGAATACTTTCTTTACATTCCGCTGTGGCGCTAGTTGCACTTGTAGTTACTGCAGCTACAGGAGCGCATGCACTTGCAAGAGGTACTCATAGGCATGGTATAAAGCCAGCCTTAGCGGTTGTTGACAAGCTAGAGGAGGAAAGGAAAGTAAAAGAATGATTGGGGTAGAAGAAGTCGCAGGCATTGGGCATATTGCATTGCTTATTATGATAGTTGTTTCAGGCTATGCAGCAATAAAATTCAAAGATTTACTGGTATGCGCAATCGCAGCTGCAATAATGTCGTTACTGCTATCTTTAGAATTTTACGTTTTACAAGCGCCGGATGTGGCGATTGCGCAGGCAGGCATAGGTGCAGGGCTGACAACCGCTATTTACGTAATTGCGATCAGGGGTACTTTACGAAAGGAGGAGGACTGAAAAAAATGCGAAAAATTGTCGCTAGCATTTCATTTCTTATCCTGCTTGCGTTCTTATTGTTCATTGCAGTAAAGCTCCATCCTTTTGGCGAGCCTGAGGAGAGAGAAATGGATGATTACTTTATAAAAGGTTATTATAATGAAACTCAAAACAAGGTTATTGGCGGAGCGCAGAATGAGAGTGGCGCAAATAATGTTGTAACTGCGGTTGTGTTCGATTATAGAGGCTTCGATACGCTTGGCGAGGCTACTGTACTGTTCTCTGCAGTTACAGGTGTTGCAGCACTGTTTAGGAGGTTGAGAAGAGGAATGATGGAAGAGAAGCGCTCTGAAGCCGAACGAAAAGAAGAAGGCTTGAGCAAAATTGTAAAAACTATTACTAACATCTTTTACCCACTCATTCTAATATTCGGGCTGTATGTGATACTACATGGCCATTTAACTCCCGGAGGCGGGTTCCAAGGTGGTGCTGTAGTAGCAAGCGCTTTCGCGTTAGTTGCAATTGCCTACGGCAAACTTATAGTTCCTAAATTTTTGAACAAAGAAAAAATGTCTGTAGTTGAGACCTCAGGACTTGTTGGCTTTATAGGGCTTGCGTTCCTTGGGCTTACAACTACATTCTTCTTTAATTTCTTAGCTGTAGGCAGAACCCCGCCGTTAAGCTGGCTTTCCGGTACGGTACCACTATGGGGGCCTAACCCAGGTGCGCTTAACACCGGTGGAGTATTACCATTTATGAATCTTGCAGTTGGTGCTGAGGTGCTTGCAGGATTGGGTATTATAGTGCTTTTCATGCTTGTAGGGCTTCTACCTGAAGAATACGAAGAGCAAAAGGAAGAAGAGAAAAAATGATCGGCAATTTCCCGTTTGTTGCAGTTGCACTCCTTATCGCACTCGGCTTCTATACCTTATTATTCAAAAGAAATCTTATCAAAATAGTTATCGGTATAGAGCTTATAGAATGCGGGGTAAACCTTTTCTTGATAACTCTAGGCTATGTAAAAGGCGCAGTTGCACCTATCTATACCCACACGCTCGCTCCGGCTGAGAGGATGGTTTTGCCTACGCCGCAGGCTTTAACTCTGACAAGTATCGTTATAGGGCTTGCAACCACAGCTCTAATGCTCTCTTTCGCAATGCTTATTTATAGACGATACAACACTGCGGACGTTAGTAAAATGAGGTTGAGAGGCTAAAAAAAATGACCCTAGATTGGCTGAGTATACATTCGCCAGCTTTAGTAGTAGCCATACCTTTAATTGCTGCGTTTGCTACCCTGCTTATCAGCAAGCTAGCAGGTCCCAAAGCCAGAAATGGGTTTGTGGTTACTACACTTGTTCTCGAGTTAATCATCGGCATTCTTCTTGCAAGGTACGTGTTGCTAAAAGGTACCACAGTTTACGTATTCGGAGGCGTATCCCCAGCTGCAACTCTGGCTGGTTATACCGTACCGGTACGGATAATGTTTGAAGTTGACGCTTTTAGCGCTACAATGGCTTTGGTATCAATAGGACTTGCGTTCCTCGCTGGTATTTATTCTTTGAGTTATATGAAAGCCCATACTGGTCTAGATAAATATTACACTTTAAGCTTTTTGTTACTCGCGGGAATGCTTGGGATGGTATGTACAGGCGATCTTTTTAACTTTTTTGTTTTTCTAGAAATAACCTCAATTGCAGGCTCTGCCCTTGTAGCGTTCTTTATGCACCGAGGCGAAGCGCCAGAGGCTGCTTATAAATATATGACAATATGTACTGTTGGCGGCTTGCTAGTGCTCTTCGCAACTGCACTTTTCTATAGCGAATACGATGCTCTCAATATAGCTTATCTGGCAAGTGTGTTGAAGTTCGGAGTGGTAGAGCAGGTAGCTTTAGCGCTTCTGCTAGGCGCGCTTGCTATGAAAGCAGGCTCTTTCCCGCTCCATCAATGGCTTCCTGACGCTTACTCAGAAGCCCCATGCCCTATCACAATAATGCTTGTCGGCTCTACACTTGCTAGCTTATATGCGCTTTTCAGAGTGTGCTTTACGCTCTACGGCGGGGTGCTGAATACGCTCATTATAGGCTGGCTTGTGATAATTCTCGGTGTGCTCTCTATCTTCGTAGGCGTTACAATGGCTTTACTCCAGACAGACTTTAAACGTTTACTTGCCTATTCTGCAATTTCGCAGATTGGTTATATGCTGCTTGCACTTGGAGTGGGGCTTGCGGTCTTGAGTGATCCGCTCGCAATGGATACTTATGGTATGCGCGCTATGGAAGGCGGAATATTCCATCTTATTAATGACGCTACCTGTAAAGCTTTGCTCTTCCTTGCAGTGGGCGCTGTGTTTTATGCAACTAAGACCCGAGATCTTAACAAGCTTTCAGGCTTAGGTAGGAACCTAAAATATACTTCTGTCTTTTTCATTATAGGCGCTTTGGGCTTGGCAGGCATGCCGCCCTGTAACGGGTTTGTTTCTAAACTGATAATTTACGAATCTGTCTATCAATTTAATCCTGTACTTTCAATAATTGCAATTCTAGCAAGTATAGTCACACTCGCAATTTTAGTCAAAGTTTTCTATTCTGCATTTTTAGGGCCGAGGGTTGAAGAATACAAGAACATAGAGGAAGCGCCAAAAAGCATGCTCATTCCAATGGCATTGCTCGCAATTGTGATAATAATTTTCGGGCTCTTTCCTGACATCGTGCTCGGGAAGCTAGTCACGCCTGCAGTTCATGCACTTGTTGATCAACTATCATACATCACGAGGGTGGTACCGCTATGATAGGTCATATAGAGACCGGTGTGGGCTTCTGGAACGCAATCGTTTGGTGCGTAAGCTTTATAGTCGTTGCGCTCGCTGTCTACGCAATTAGAGCGCTCGGCAGAACTCATTACAGAAAAGGCACGGAGCAAGTAAAGCCCTACTTATCAGGAACTACAGAATACGATAGAGTAAGAGTACCAGGCGAGAACGTTTATTGGGGGTTTGCGCAAGCACTTAAAAATTATTATAACAAAATAACGCCTGTGCATGCAGGCCGACTCAACGACTATATCACATGGCTTGTGCTCATGCTGGCTGTATTTCTTGTGATTATCACTCTTCTCTCAGGAGGTTTGGGATGATAAAAAAACTAGCGAAAGCGCTCAATCCTGCAATCTGGGTATTCCATGTTAATACAGGCTCTTGTAATGGTTGCGATATAGAAATAATAGCAGCTTTAACTCCAAGATACGATGTTGAGCGGTTTGGGATAAGGCTTGTAGGTACACCAAGGCATGCTGACGTGCTGCTTGTTACAGGCCCTGTTACCAAGCAGATGGAGCCAAAACTAAAAAGGATTTACGCACAGACACCAGACCCAAAAGTTGTGCTCGTTATCGGCAACTGCGGCGCTACAGGGGGGGTATTCTACGAGTCTTATAATCTTGTAGGTCCTGTAGACCAAATTGTGCCTGTAGATGTCTATGTGCCAGGCTGCCCGCCTAGACCAGAGGCTATAATTGACGGCGTGGTAAAAGCATGGCTCAAATTAGAAAAGTTATCTGAAGAAAGTGAAAAGAAGTGAAAATAAAATGAACGCCCAAGAGCTTATCGACAAGCTCAAACAGAAATTCGGCGCTCAGATAAAAGAAGTGCGCTTCGAGGAGCGCCCTTGCGGCGTTAAGCGCAACAAAGCGCAAATAGTATGGTTGAAAGTCGATCGCAGCGCGTTTAAACCCTTAGTACAGTTCTTAGTCCCTACTACCTTGCATCTTGCCGTAGTCTCAGGGAACGATCTTGGTGAGAGTATTGAGCTAATCTATCATTTCTCAGTTAACTATGGTGAGCACCTTAAAGAAATATCTCTGAACTTATGCGTAGAGCTCCCCAAATCAGATTTGAAAATCGAGAGTATTTGTGACCTCATACCCGGAGCTCTTATTACAGAACGTGAGAAGGAGGAGATGTTTGGTATCACTATAGAAAACATACCTGATAAGCGCAGGATTTTCCTACCTGAAGATTTCCCTGAAGGCATATACCCATGGCGCAAGGATGAGACAGGCATACCTGACAAAATGATAGTAAAATTATCGGAGCGAAGAAAATGAAACCCACAAAAGCCACATATACACTTCCTATAGGTCCTATCCACCCAGCACTCAAAGAACCTGTATTCTTCGAATTTGAAATTCAAGGCGAGCGCATAGTTAACGTAGATGTGAAATTAGGGCATGTGCATCGAGGTATAGAATGGGCTGGCATGAGACGCAATCCAATTCAAATTTTGTATCTTGCAGAGAGAATATGCGGTATATGCTGCGTTTCACATCCTTTCGCCTTCTGCGAGGCTGTAGAACGTGCTGCTGAGGTTGAAGTGCCTGAGCGCGCGCAGTATATACGAGTGATAATTGCAGAGCTTGAGCGTATCCATTCACATATTCTATGGGCTGGGGTTGCAGCGCATGAACTTGGGTTTGATTCTGTTCTGTACCTTACATGGCGAATACGGGAAAAAGTGCTTGACCTTTTAGAGGAGCTGACTGGTAACAGGGTTACAAGAGCTATTTTTACTATCGGCGGTGTGAGAAGAGATATAACTAAAGAGCAAATACCCAAGGTCCAAGAAGCTCTGGATTATTATAAAGGATTGCTTGAAAAAGTTATGGATATATTTTTGAAAGATCCTACAATTGCACTAAGGTGCAAAAACGCAGGTATTTTGAAAAAAGAAGATGCGCTTAAACTCTGTGCTGTAGGTCCTACAACGAGGGCGAGCGGCGTGCCCAAAGATGTGAGGCAAGACCAAGCTTATTCTGCGTATGCAGACCTCGATATCAGAGCTCAGACTCCGGATTTACTAACAGGCGTTGTTAACGGCGATGTGTATGACAGAATTATTGTAAGGCTCCTTGAGCTAAAGCAATCGATCGAGATAATAGAAAATTGCGTTGGAGCAATGCCTGCCGGAGATATAATGATAGAGAAGAAGCCTTTGGTGATGCTTGGAAAATTAAAAAAGGCTGTTGGAGAGGGTATTGGGAGGCATGAAGCGCCTCGCGGCGAGGTTTTCCATTATGTTAAACTTACAGGCAAACCAGAGCCCTATACATGGAAAGCGAGGGCACCTACATACAATAATATCTTACCTTGGATTCCTATGCTCCTCGGGCAGCAGATTGCAGACATACCAATAGTAGCAGCTTCTACAGACCCTTGTATTTCATGCACAAATAGAGTAATAATTATAAAAGATGGTAAAAGAAAAACGCTCACCAAAGAAGACCTTCATAGACTTAGTGTTCTGAAGACCAGGAGGCTGATGCGCAATGGGTATTGATTTTCTTCTATTAATTAAAATACTAGTGCTCCCTGTGATTTTAGGCTTGTTCGCTATCTTCGTGGGCCTGCTCTATAAAGGTATAGACCGCAAGATTGCAGCTCATATGCAAGCTCGCATTGGCCCGCCGATAAGACAGCCTTTTAGAGATGTGCGCAAGCTCTTAATCAAAGAAAATATAATTCCTGAAAACGCAATAGAATGGGTATTCAATCTTGCACCTGTTGTGGCTGTAGTTGCCGGGATATCTATACTTCTCTACGTACCTATAGGCACTCCAGAACTAACTGTGCTTTCAGGCTATGGTGATCTGATTCTGATTATCTACCTCTTAATGATACCTGCACTTGCGCTAGTTATTGGCGGTATGGCTTCAGGCTCGCCCTACGCTACAGTTGGCGCTCAACGCGAAATGGTGATGATGATGAGTTATGAGTTTCCACTTGCGGTAGCAATAGTAGCAGTTGCTTGGAAGCTCGGTAGCTTCTCTCTACCTGTGATTTCTTCGCAGCCAGTTTGGGGCTTTGTAGAGCCAAACCTACACCCGTTGGGTTTTGTAGGATTCTGCCTGCTGGTACTCACGTTACTTGTGATTACTCCTATAGAGCTCTCTAAAATACCTTTCGATGTGCCAGAAGCGGAAACTGAAATTGGTAGCGGGTTGCTTGCAGAGTATTCTGGTCGCAACCTAGCGCTTTTCGTGCTTGCAGATGGAGTAAAAACTGTAGCCATAGGCTCTTTGGTTGTTGCGATCTTCTTTCCCTGGGGCTTGGCGCCGCTCCTGGGCTTGAGCGGGTGGCTTGCGAGAGTTGTGGATATTTTATTCTTCTTACTGAAAGTTCTTATTATTATAATAATCAGTGTGACTTTTGTGCGAGTAGCGGCTGCGAGACTCAAAATAGACCAAGTGGCGTATACCTATTTCATACCACTAACGGTGCTCGCTTTTTGTGGGCTTGCACTTGTAGTACTTGACGAGCTTCTGTTTATGGGGGTGTGAAAAAATGCCTACTCCAATGTTCTTTGAGTTATTCAAGCAGCTTTTCAAAAAGCCTGCAACTAACAAGTTTCCAGTAAAATATGCTCCACCTTCTGTTAAGGGATTGTTAGAGAAGGTCAAAGCTGGCGTAGCGAAACCAAACCCTCCAATTCCATTACCGCCTGATTTCAGAGGTAAAATTTCTTATGAAGCTGATAAATGCACCGGCTGCGCCTCTTGTATAAAAGTATGCCCTGCAAATGCAATTGAGCTTGTACAAGCTGAGAAAGCGGTACTTTTCCATGAAAAAGAAGGCGCT
>JASEFT010000023.1:0-1549 GCA_030018475.1 Candidatus Thermoplasmatota archaeon | reverse complement strand
GCAATTGAGCTTGTACAAGCTGAGAAAGCGGTACTTTTCCATGAAAAAGAAGGCGCCACACTTGCAAAACCTGTAAAAATACAAATTTATGTAGCTCGTTGCTGTTTCTGCTCGCAGTGCGTTGAAGTATGCCCAAGAAAATGCCTCACAATGACAAACGAGTTCTTGCTTGCTGACTACGATAAATATTCTGAGAAGCTGATTGTGAAGTAAACTCTGCACCGGAGTTGTTTCGTCGAGCTTTTACAATGAGATCTATGTGCAGAGTTTAAGTAAACTATATTTACCCATAGCTACATTAAATAGCCTTGATAAGCAAAGTGTCTGGAATTATGATAAAAAAATGGTCTAATTTTCTTGTTTTCGCTCTCCTTTTTGTGAGCTTAGGAGTTATTTTTTATACTCTTTCGTTAGTTAAGGCCTCTGCCTTTTTATGTGGCGTTTCTGGGGTATTTGGCGTGTTGTCACTTATAATGGCTTACTACCATACGCATGTAGTTTCGCGACCATGGCCGCGCTCCCTGCTGTATTTCGATGTCACCGTACTGGTCGCATTGATAATTACGATAATTTATTGTTGTATCACAGGTAATGTAGATCTTTAATTCTGACTATGACTGGCTAAAAAACCCCATGATTTTCTTCCGTCGGGCATTAATCGTAAATTCGGTTGGTTCAAAAGGATGTTTTTCAATCATGTGTATGCCGTGTATATTACGAAGAGGGAGCAGCAGTCCCTAGGAAAGAGTGGGGAGACGCGTTTATCCAAACAATTTACGATTGTGTCAAAAAAGGTGGGCGCAAAGGGGCTGCGTTATCGTTTATTCCCAAAGGGTTCTTTGAGGCTGATGAAATAAAGAAAAAGCAAAGCTGAAACCCAGTTTAGTGCCCACTTGGAGCAAAATTTGATAGTTTATATACTCCTTGACGAGCCCCTGCACCCAAACCCCTATGCAGCTTGTGGCTAAAGCTCCCTGCAGCTGCTGGGCTCGTGCTCAGGGGCTTTTAGTTGATAGGACCTATTAGAAACTGTTAGAAATAGCTAAAAAGCTACTCTACCTAAAGAGGAGATTATACCGCTATCAAACTATCAAATTTTTTCTGCTTGAGAATCTTAATAATTTTCAGTGCTCCAGCTCTCACTTCTTTAGAAAGAGTTGAGAAAGGTCTAACGCTTTTCGGCTGCACGCCTATACATATAATATTCTCGGCATACTCCTCGAGATAAGATATTAAAAAAGATAATGGTAGAGAATGTGTAGTGAGAGCAAAGGTGTCAATCTTATCCTTAGGCACAACTCTAAATTCTCCAGGAGCTAAGTTTAGCTGAGCTGCGTCTACAATAACTAAATATTTCGAGCGATGCTCTTTTACTAGAGATGTAAAATTCTCAGGCACAGTCCCGCAATCTATTGAAAGCCAACCTCTATGCTTGAAATTTTTTGCAATCCATGGTCCAATAGCATCATCGCCGCCTAACGCATTGCCTATACCCATAAGAATATTGACCATCTGCAAAAATATTGGTATTCGTCAGTATTAATATTTC
>JASEFT010000022.1 GCA_030018475.1 Candidatus Thermoplasmatota archaeon | reverse complement strand
CCTGAAGGACTTTTCTTTTTCTTTGGAAGAAAAAGAAAAGGGCTTCTTTCATTTATTTCAGATACGATTCTGCAAGTTCGAAATATTTTCTAGCGCTTTTAAGAGCTCTCTCTCGCTCTGACTTCTCAAGTGCAAAGTTATCAGTTTGAAAACTCATTACTTTGCCTCTGACGTAGGCACGATAGATTTTATAGAAGTCAAGTATCTCGTATAATCTGCTATCTTTAGAAAATTTAACGTAGTAATCTATTAGAAGCTCGCTTAGCTTAGAAGCTCCGTTATAATCTAAATCCATCGCAAGGAAGGCTATATCAGCGGCAGTATCACTGTATCTGAATCGATCGTTAAACTCTATACAATCGAAAATTACAATTTTATCGGTGATGCATACGTGTTGCATATGCAAATCCCCATGACAGTCCTTTATCCTTCCTTCAGCAACTCTTCTTTTTATTAGATCTGGAGAGCTGTAAAAACTATCAGTATATTTTTTTATCAGTTTGTACTGCTCCTCAGTGATTGTAATACCTATATATTTTTTAGTCTGATTGAAATTTTCATCTGTGTTGGTCTTGATAATTTCAAGGTTACCACCGAACTCAGCTATTTTTGCTGAGCTTTCTGCATTTGCATGAAATTCTGCAATTTTTTTAGCTACTCGCTTTATCATTTGCTCTGTAAGCTTTCCTTCTTTTAATAAGTTGCTCATAAGCTTGTGCATAGGCAACTTCTTCATTTTAACTGCGTAATCTATAATTTCACCAGAACCTCCAAAAACTAATGCTCCATGTTTTTTGACTACAGGTATTACATCAACATATACCTCAGAAGCCAATCTTTTATTTAATAACACTTCCTGCTCACAATAATATTTTCTTTTAGCCAGGGTTGAAAAATCCAGGAAGCCAAAATTGACAGGCTTTTTTACTTTATACACAAAATTATCTGTAATAAAGACCCAAGAAATATGAGTTTGTAAAAGCTCTACTTTATTTGTATGCTCTGGATAAGCTTTAGGAGTAAGTAATTCTCTAACTCTAAGTTCCATAGGACCATGATTTCAGATATTTTTTCTGCTCTTCGGTTAGCTTATCTATTTCGATACCCATCGATTGAAGTTTTAAGTTTGCGACCTCATTATCAATATCTTCTGGTACTGCGTAAACCTTAGGCTCTAGTTTTCTACCCCATTTTTTCAGATACTCTACGCACAAAGCTTGGTTTGCAAAACTCATATCCATAACACTTGCTGGATGCCCTTCAGCAGCTGCTAAATTAATTAATCTTCCTTCACCGAGCAAATAAATTCTTTTACCGTCTTTCAAACTATATTCTTCAACAAATTCTCTTATCTTCCTTTTCTTCACAGCTAAACTTTCTAAATCCGGTATATCTATTTCTACATTGAAATGCCCTGAGTTCGCAAGTATCGCATTGTTTTTCATTACTTTAAAATGCTCTTTTCTAAGCACGCTTTTATCGCCAGTTACTGTAACGAAAATATCGCCAATTTTAGCAGCTTCAATGCTGGGCATTACTCTAAACCCATCCATTACCGCTTCCAGTGCTTTTAGAGGCGACACCTCAGTTATAATTACATCTGCGCCCATACCTTTAGCACGTAGCGCTATACCTCTGCCACAGTAGCCATAACCAAGAACTACTAACTTTTTACCAGCAAGCAAGATATTAGTACTTCTAAGAATTCCGTCAATAGTGCTCTGACCTGTACCATATCTATTATCAAATAAATGCTTGGTATTTGCATCGTTAACTGCAATTATAGGGTATCTCAGAGAGCCTTCCTTCTCCATACTTCTGAATCTAAGCACTCCTGTGGTAGTTTCCTCAGTACCTCCAATCAAATTAGTTAGTAGCTCAGCTCTTTTAGTATGCAATGTAGTAACTAAATCTCCGCCATCATCCATTGTGATATCAGGTTTGTGGTCAAGTACTTTATGCACATGCTTGTAATATGTTTTAGCGTCTTCTCCGCAAATAGCAAATACTGCTACTTTATCAATTGCAACGAGTGCACTTGCAACAGAATCTTGAGTGCTTAGGGGATTAGAGGCGCAAAGCGCTATTTTAGCTCCTCCAGCTTTTAAAGTTCTAACTAGATTAGCGGTTTCTGAAGTTACGTGCAAGCATGCGCCTATAGTGATATTTTTCAAAGGCTTTTCCTTTTCAAATCTTTTTCTGATAAGCGCTAGTACTGGCATTTGATTATAAGCCCATTCTATGCGCAGACTGCCACTTTCTATCAACTTTCTATCTTTAGCGTCCTTTATATCGTAATCCATAACTCAGCACCAAGTAATAAAAGCGCTATGTGGGAATAAAATACTTTTCATCCTACAAATTTCTTCAGTTTACTTTCAAAAATAGTTCTTGGCGGAGCGCCCAAAGAGGCTGCGAAAGTGTTAAACTCTATTTTAGACTTGCCTCTTTTTATAGCAAGTTCTTGTAGCTCCTTTAGCGCCATGCCTCCAATTGAGTAGCAAGGTGCATAGCCAGGAGTACTTTGAAATATGAAAATCTGATTGAAAATCGTTCTCTTGCTTAGCCCTGTATATTTATGAGCCCAATCGATAAATTCTGCAATTCCTTGCTTACCAGTATTAATCCTAACATCGCTTATAGCGCGAAGGAAACGGATTATTCTCCATTCGTAGACTACAAATTCTATCTCTTTCAAAAGCAGCTCTAAATCGCTCATCTTTTTCAACCTTTTAATAAGTTCTTTTTCATCAGCGGAGAGCTCTTTCTTCCTTGATATCGATTTTAACAGTTGAAGTGCTTCTAGCTCGCGATGGAAAGAAATGCCCTCAGTAATAGGGCGACGGAATTCAGTAGCGAGTTTCTCTAGTATAGAAATCTTCCCAGCAAATTCTACTGCAGAATTTGTAAAGTTCACGCAATGCCCGTATTCTTCATGCACAAGCAATTGAAGTAAATCTGCTAAACTTGTTGGCGGTGCAAACTTTTCATCTGTAGTTACAAAAAATATACAAAAGGGTCTAGTGGTTAGAGTATCGTAGGAGTTCATTGCACCCGATGGTATGAAAGGCACTAAGTAGTTAGGCGTTGTCATAACTTTGGTATTGTAAACAGGCGAAATTTTAACAAGCTCTCTTTCTACGATTTTTATCAAATTCTTTCTCAAATCTTGTAGTAGCTCAAGAACTTCTTTTCTAGCTATTTTCGCTCGCTTTGATAGCTCTTCAGCTACTTTCTCAACCTTAGGTTTAATTTTATAAATTTTAGCAAGTTCTTTTGTGATCTTTTTCAGTTGTGGGAGCTCTTTCTTCAGCCACTGCATAGCTTTGGATTCTATCTCTTTCGTCGTTTCATAATAATCGTAAAGGTCTTTTAGCAAACGACCATAGATTTTTTTTCTACCTAGCTCTTTACCATGCTTTTTCAAAATAGGATAAATTTCAGTGAAATCGCCTTTATTAAGTCCAGGCACTGAGAAATGCTTTGCATAGCTCTTTACTTTATTTTCAAGCTCGCTAATCTTAACTTCTAAATTTTTATCTTTTACTTGAGCTTTGATGCTCTTTAATATTCCAATCAATCCTTTGCATGCTTTATAACTAAGTATTTTTATCTCGATAGGCCATTTATAGCCAAGCTCTTCATTAGCTTCAATGAGTTTTAGCGAATTCTCAGCAAGCTTTCCTAAATATTCATTATGCAATCCTTTTTTGGCAAGTATACCAAAAAATGCCCATAATATTTTGTCAGGCGCTTTCTCAGGCTCTTCAAAAAGTAGCTCAGTTTCTAAATAATTCAAAAATTTTTTATGAAGTTTTGTCTTGCACCTTTTTCTTACTTTAGCAATTTCAGCTAAAATTTTAGCTTTGTTTGATTTTGTTGGTATGAACAAATCACCGCCATATTCATCTAAGCCCTGTGTAAAAGCGGATGTTGGATGCAATTCTTTCCACAGCTCGAAAATCTCTTGCTCTAAAGCCATTTTCTTTAGCTTAAAATAGATATGCTAAGATAGTATTAATAATTTCTACTAAAAGATTTTTAAATTCAAGAACTATTTCATTACAAGAAAAAAAAATGAGAATTCAGAAGCATCCTATTTTGGAGTTCAAGCGCGCTAGAAAAATTAAATTTGTTTTTGATGGTAAATCATTAGAGGCTTATAGCAACGAAACAATTGCAAGCGCGCTCTATGCAAATAGAATAAAAGTATTAAGTTTCAGTCCTAAGTATAAAAGAGCCAGAGGCTTCTTTTGCGCAATCGGCAAATGCTCTTCATGTCTAATGACTGTGAATGGTATTCCTAATGTTAAAACATGCACTACACTTGTTGAAGAAGGTATGGAAGTGAAAAGACAGGCTAGATTCGGAGAATTACCTAAAGCTAGAAAGTTTAAAGCTACCAACAAAGTTTTGTTTACAGATGTTCTTGTTGTTGGCGCAGGTCCTGCAGGACTAAGTGCTGCTATTAATGCTAGCAGACTTGCTAAAGTTATAATATTAGATGAAAATCACTGTGTTGGCGGTCAGTTAATCAAGCAGACACATAAATTTTTCGGCTCTGAAAAGGAGTTCGCATCTGTAAGAGGTATAGAAATTGCTAAAATTCTAGGTAAAGAGTTACAAACAAAAAGAAATATAGAAATATTTTTGAACACAACAGCGGTCGGCTATTATAAAAAAGAAGGAGAAGCTCTTCATTTGATTGCTGCGGTGCGCAATAACGAATTTCTTGAAATTCATGCCAAAAAGTTAATTATTGCTACAGGCGCTCAAGAAAATTTTTTGAGTTTTCCGGGCAACGATTTGCCAGGCGTTGTAGGCGCTGGCGGAGTACAAACTTTAATGAATGTCTACGGAGTAAAGCCAGGCAGCAATGCTTTAATGGTAGGCTCCGGCAATGTAGGGTTAATTGTGAGCTATCAAATGCTACAGGCAGGCATAAGTGTAAAAGCGGTTGTAGAGGCTCTCCCTAAAATAGGAGGTTATTTTGTGCATGCAGCTAAACTTCGTAGATTTGGCGTGCCTATTCTCACAAGCCATACTGTAAAAGAAGTCTCTGGTAATGGTAAAGTAGAAAATGCAACCATTGTAAGATTGGATGAAAACTGGAATGAAGTAGAAGGCTCTGAGAAAGAAATAAAGGTTGATCTAGTATGTCTTGCGGTAGGACTTAGTCCATCTTCAGAGTTGCCATTCCAGGCAGGCTGTGAAAATGTTTATATTCCAGAGCTTGGAGGTTGGCTCGCTCGGCATAACGAAAATTTAGAGACCGGTATTAAAGGAATTTATGTTGCCGGAGATTGCGCAGGCGTAGAGGAAGCATCTACTGCAATGCTCGAAGGTAAAATTGCAGGCTTGCATGCAGGAATGGTAATTGCAAAAACCAGAAAATATAATAGCGAGGTGTACGAAGCCATGAAAGAACTGGAAAGGCTGAGGCGCGGACCCTTCGGTGAAAGGGCTAGAAAAGGGAAGCTGAGAATGGGTTAAGTAAAATGAATTATGAAGAAACCGGAATTCTTAGTATAGAAGAAATACAAATTCCATCTAAAGAAAGAATGGCCCAACGAGCTTTCGCAGTGTTAGAATGTCCTCAACAAATTCCATGCGATCCTTGCGTTAAAGCATGTAAGTTTGGCGCCATAACTAAAAGCTCTCTTATTTCACCGCCTAAAATTAATTTTGATAAATGCACAGGCTGTGCTACATGCGTTTCCAAATGTCCGGGCTTGGCAATATTTGTTGTAAACATGAATTACTCGCCCAAGGAAGCTCTTGTAACCATGCCTTATGAATTAGAGCCTCCTAAAGTTAAAGAAAGAGTAAAAGTTTTGGACAGGGGAGGCAAAGTTGTTGGTAGTGGCAAAGTAATAAAAGTAAGATTAGAAAAAGACAGGACTGGTATAATATCGATAGCTTTAGAAAAGAGCCTTGCTATGGTAGTGAGGAATATCAGAAAATGAAAAGAGAAATAATAATTTGTAGATGTGAAGATGTAACTGAGCAGGAAGTTATTAATGCGATAGACACTGGCATTGCTACACTACAGGAAATAAAAAAATATCTTAGATGTGGTATGGGCTTGTGCCAAGGTAGAAATTGTTTACCACTTATTGCAAAAATCATAGCTAAAAGGACTGGTAAAAAGCTTGAAGAAATAGAGTTTCCAACTGCAAGACCTCTTGTAAAGCCTATCCCTTTGGGCGCATTCAGGAGCGAGAATGAAAAATTATGAAGTTGCAATTATCGGTGGCGGAATAAACGGTTGCGCTATAGCTTACGAACTTGCAAATAAAGGTACTAAAGTAATAGTTTTAGAAAAAGAATATTTAGCGAGCGGCGCCACTGGCAGATGCGGAGGCGGTATAAGACAACAATGGGCCACTAAAGAGAACATAAAGCTAGCGCATGAAAGCGTTAAAATTTTCGAAAAACTTAGCAAGGAATTAGGATATGATATAGAATATGAGCAAGGCGGATATTTAGTGCTAGCGCATTCTAGAAAGGAGCTCGAAACCTTTGAAGAAAATGTAAAATTGCAAAGGTCGTTGGGACTGAAAGTAAGAGTTTTGGGTAGATCTGAAATTGCAGATATTGTGCCTTTTATTGATGTTGAAGGCGCTAGAGCTGTTGGCGCTACTTACTGCGCTACTGACGGCCATGCGAATCCTTTTAAAACTACTTATGGGTACGCAAAGAAGGCTAAAGAATTAGGCGCTTGCTTTAAAACTTTTACAGAAGTGAAGAAGATAGAAAAAGAGGAAGATAATTTCAAACTCATTACTACAAATGATAGAATACGGGCAGAAAAAGTTGTAAATGCGGCTGGCGAGTATTCGCCTAGTATTGCCAAAAGTCTAGGATTAAAAATACCAATTACTCCTTACAGACATGAAATTTTAGCTACTGAACCTTTAGAGCCCATCTTAAAGCCCATGATAATATCGTTTACAGATGGTATTTACTTTTGCCAGCACAAAACAGGACAGATAGTAGGAGGGATAGGCAATCCAAGCGAGAAGCCAGGTATAAATCTAACTTCAAGTTTAGAGTTTATTAAAAGGATGGCGAGCGTAATTACAAGATACATACCTACGTTCAAGCATTTGTGCGTGCTTCGTCAGTGGGCTGGTCATTACGATGTTACTCCAGATGCAAGACCTATTTTGGGCGAGCCGGAAAAAATAAAAAATTTTATTAACGTTTGCGGATTTAGTGGCCATGGGTTTATGCTAGCGCCGGCTGTAGCAAAACATATTTCTGAATTAATACTTTACAATAAAACTTCTGATTTAATTAAAGAGCTTAGCTTGGAACGATTTAAAGGGAAAGTATTAAAGGAAAGAGCTGTGGTAGGATAATTTTTATTAGGCTCCAAATGTATAAAAAATTTAATTAGCTTACACGGAAGTGGGCCCATAGATCAGTGGAAGATCGTCACATTCGCAATTCGCTGGAGTAAACTCCATCTCTTTGCTGTTTGCTCCGCAAACAGCAAATGTGAAGGACGCGGGTTCGAGTCAAGATGATTAGAAGCGCTTCCTTAACTCGCTAATCGCTCGTTGAAAATCGGGATGACTGTCGTCATCCCATTTTCAGCTCGCTAATCGCTCGTTGAAAATCGGGATGATTATCATCATCCCATTTTCAGCTCGCTAATCGCTCGTTGAAAATCCCGCTGGGTCCATAGAAGCCCTTCGGGGGAAAAGAAAAAAAGAAATTTTCTTTTCTCTTTCCCTGAAGGGTTCCGGCGAGAGATGCTGAGCTAGGCTGGAGTGCTCGGCGTACTCTGTAACTTGCAATCGTCGATAGCAAGGGTCGAAGCTCGAAGGCGCTAGAACTATTCGTTGTTGAGCCAGATGCGTACTATGAAATTTCGTCCCTTGGGGTTAGAGGCTACACTAGCGGCATTCGGAGGAATGTAGGCTAGTGCACTAATCGAGGGCACTGGGCGAGGTCCGGAAGGGAGCAGCCTTACCTTGAACTCCTAACGCTTAAGGTTTAACGGGACAGAGGAAGCATTTGGGTAACTCGCAACAAATGGCTATAGCCACTGAGAGCATGCTCGGTATCCGCTAAAAATGAAGCAATGGTATCAAAATATTTAGATGTCGATAAAGCTGTTGACGAGTACATTGAGCAGTTAGATTGGAGGATAAAAGAGAATGCAAACCTTTCCTATTCTTTCTCTTCAGTTTTTTTCAAGCTTGCAGGCGAGGCTTTAGCAAATTACACTTTACGTAAAATCTATCCAAGAGCTATTGCTAAAGCGCATGTAGAGGGCGATTTCCATATACATAATCTTTATATGGGCATAACTGGCTATTGTGCAGGCTGGTCTATAGGAGATATTTTGCGAGAAGGTTTTAATAAAGTGCCTTTCAAAACAGAATCCTTACCACCAAAACATCTATCCACAGCTTTATTACAAATAGCCAATTTTGCAGGTACTTTACAAGGAGAATGGTCTGGAGCGCAAGCTTTTAATGCACTCGATATTTGGCTTGCTCCTTATATAAGAGAAGACAGACTAAACTACAAAGAAGTCAAGCAGCAACTTCAGCAGTTCGTTTACAATCTAAACATTTCTTCGCGCTGGGGCTCGCAAACACCATTTACCAACATTACATTTGATTTGAAAGCTCCTGAGGATCTGAAAGAAGCACATGTAATTTATGCGGGTAAATATCTTAACACTGTTTATGAAGATTATCAAGCCGAGATAGATTTGTTAAACAAAGCTTTCCTCGAAATTATGATTGAAGGCGATATGCGCGAGCGCATTTTCACGTTCCCGATACCGACCTACAATCTTACTAAAGATTTCAATTGGGACTCTGAAATCTCAAATTTGATTTTCGAACTTGCTTCCAAGTTCGGCGCACCATACTTCCAGAATTTTATTAGCTCTGAGCTTAAGCCAACGGAGGTTAGAGCTATGTGTTGCAGACTAAGGCTTGATCTAAGAGAGCTGTATAGGAGGATAGGCGGATATTTTGGGTACAGTGATAAAGTCGGCTCTGTTGGCGTAGTTACTATAAATCTGCCAAGAATAGGCTATCTTGCAAAAAGCGAGAGCGATTTTTTCGAGCGACTTGAAAAAATCATGACGCTTGCGAAAGAAAGTTTAGAAATCAAGAGAAAAGTAGTTTCGGAAAATATAGAGAAAGGGCTTTTACCGTTCACTAGGCGCTATTTAGGTACCCTTAAATGGCATTTTTCAACTATAGGGCTTGTTGGTGGACACGAAGCTTGCTTGAATTTTCTAGGTAAAGGAATAGAAACTAAAGAGGGGAAGGATTTTGCAATTAGAATTTTGAAGTTTATGCGTGAAAAACTTAAGGAGTTCCAATCCGAGACAGGCAATATTTACAATTTAGAAGCTACGCCAGCAGAGGGTGTGAGCTATAGACTTGCAAGACTGGATAAAAAGAAATGTCCTAAATTAAAGATTTTAGGTATCAAAGCACCTTACTATACAAATTCAACTCACTTGCCAGTTAATTATACAGATGATATTTTTGAAGCTTTAAAACATCAAGACGATCTTCAAACGCTCTATACTGGAGGGACAGTTTTTCATGCATTCGTTGGCGAAAGAATTACTGATTCAAGAGCTTGTAAATTACTAGTTAGAAGAATTGCAGAGAGCTTTAAACTGCCCTATTACACTATAACGCCGACATTCAGTATATGCCAAAAGCACGGCTACATAGCTGGCGAGCAGATAAAGTGTCCTCACTGCAATAAGCAATGCGAAGTTTACTCCAGAGTTGTAGGCTATTACAGGCCTGTACAAAATTGGAATGATGGCAAGCGTGAGGAGTACAGACAGCGCAAGAAATATTTTGTAAAAGATCTTAAATGATACCTATAAAAGCGGTTCAGAAACTATCCCTTATAGACTATCCAGGCAAATTATGCGCCACTCTTTTTCTAGGAGGCTGCAATTTTAGATGCCCTTATTGCTATAATATCGATTTGGTACTCAAGCCCGACAGGCTAAGGAATATCTCGGAGCAAGATATTTTTAATTTTTTAGTTTCGCGAAAGAACCTCATTGATGGTGTCTGCCTTGGTGGCGGGGAGCCTACAGTGCATGAGGGGCTTTTAGAGCTAGTCACTAAACTTAAAACATTCGGTTTCGCAGTTAAACTAGATACAAACGGCTCCATGCCCAATATTTTAAGAGATTTGATTAAAAGAAGAATTGTAGATTATATTGCAATGGATGTTAAAGCACCTTTAGAAAAATATTCCAAAGTTGTAGGAGTGGAAATAGATACTGACAAACTCAAAGGAAGCATCGCGCTAATAAAGAGCAGCGGAATCGATTACGAATTTAGAATCACATTGGTGCCTACAATAACAGAAAGAGAAGATTTAATAGCGATAGCGCAAATGCTGAGAAACTCTAAAAAATTTGTACTCCAGCAGTTTGATAACAAAAGAACGCTAAATAAAAAATTTCAGAATGTAGCGCCTTATCCTAGAGCAGTAATTGAGGATTTTGCGCAAGCTATAAAACACTATTTTGGAGAAGTGAAACTGAGAGTATAACTATTTCATAGCTCATCTAAATCAATCCCACATATCTCGCTCAACTCTTTATGCAATTTAAAAATTCTTTTTGCAATGTCTTTTCTACCAATCTTTAAATAAGATTTTACAACATCCTTAAGCTTCTGCTTTTTGCAGCCTGCAATTAAATTATCTGAATGCGCTACTATTTTCTCTTCTAAAGTTTGTGGAATGTAATCTTTTTCAGGCAGCCCAAGAGCTTTTGCTTCTTCTCTACATATCCCTGCACCAAGATGGCGCTCAAGAATTAGGCAGATATTTTCATTAAAACCTAATTTTCTAGCAAGCTTTGCGCCTTCGACGCCATGCTTTACTCCATGTGTTCTCACTCTGCCAATATCGTGCAGTAAAGCGCCACACTCAACAAGCTCAATATCAGCATTTGCATAGATTGCAATTTTACGAGCTAAGTTAGCAACTGCTTTGCAATGGTCAATTACTGCCTTAGAACATCCTACACTTCTCAATACTTTCAAGCATTCTTCTCTGCTCGGCATTCTAACTTCACTTTCACACGGTTCCTAGCTTTGAAGTTTTCTAATATTAGATTATGGTCGAACGCAAGTTTGGGAAGACTATCAAGTGAAAAAAACCTCAATTCCTGTACTTCTTCTCTGGCTTTTTTTAATTTTCCTCCAACTACTTCAAGCTCGTAAACTATACTTACCGTGTGGCATCTGGGGTCGCGGGTTGGCGAAGAATAAACACCAACAATGCTCTTAGGTTTGGTTATCAGACCGGTTTCCTCCTTTAACTCTCTTACAACCGCCTCTTCAACTCTCTCATTGTAGTCAACAAACCCTCCTGGAATTGCGTAACGCCCTTTAAAAGGCTCTCTCTTCCTCTTTACTAATAGTACTTGATTTCCTTTACTGACTATACCGTCTACAGTTAAAGCTGGCGCTGGAAATTTAAGCGCTCTTTCTAAAATTTTTCTCCTTTCTTTGTAAAATTCTAATAATTTTTTACCTTTTTCAGTAAGCTCTGTTATTCCTCCAGCTTTACCACCACGCCTCGCTTTAATTATTTTTATACAAGCTCTAGCTTCCAACTTTTTCAAACTACCCCACGCGCTTCTATAGCTCATTTTCATAACTCTAGAAGCTTTAGCTAATGATTTGTAGTTGTCAATTAACTCTAGGAGTTTAGCCCTTCCTTCGCCGAGCAGCGCTTTGCCACCTTTTTCAAGCCAGAACTTCAGTTTGAAAGAGCGCATAGCAGTAAATGAACTACGCGGGGTTTAAATATTTAGAACGCATTTTTTTAAAAAGCTAAAAATGAAAAATATTAGGCTGAAAGAAATCAAGAATTTAGAAGAGGCTGAGGAAGAGCTTTTAAAAATAGGGTGTGATAAATATGGTATTGGGCTGATGGCGCCTAAAGCCATTCACAGAATAATAAAAATAGAAGATTTGGAAGTAAGGACTGCAAATGTACTTAAGCAGGAAATGCTGAGTATTGGCGGAGAGTGTGCGGTTGCAAAAGGCACTATTGCTTTTAAGAATCGAACTACAGATGCGCTGTTAATGGGCACTCTAAAGCAATATAATGGAGTAATATCCAAACTCAAGGAACAGCCTTTCAAACTAAAAGAACTTGCTGAGAAACTTAAATATCTACTAGAATCTAAACCTAAAACTATGAAAATTGGCAATAGAAAATTTAAATTTGGCACCCGAACTTATATTATGGGAATTATTAATATTACATCGGATTCTTTTTCAGGAGATGGTATTTTAGATGTAGATGGAGCAATTGACCGTGCTCTGGAAATGGAGTCTCAAGGTGCTGATATTATTGATATTGGTGGCGAGAGCTCAAGACCTTATGCCAAGCCTGTAAGTTTAGAAAAAGAATTAGAAAGGGTTGTGCCTGTAGTTAAAAAATTAGTAAACAGAACAAATATTCCTATTTCTATAGATACTTACAAATCGAAGGTCGCAGCTAAGACTCTAGAGCTAGGCATAGATATGGTAAATGATATCTCGGCACTAAGAATGGATAAAAAAATGCCAAGCGTAGTTGCAAAGCACAAAGTACCAATTGTACTCATGCATATGAAAGGTGTGCCTAGAACAATGCAAATAGAGCCTTTTTATGAAGATGTTAGCTCAGAGATTTATTCTTTTTTGCAAGAGAGAATTGAGTTTGCAGTAAGAAACAAAATAAAAAAAGAAAATATTATTGTTGATCCTGGTATTGGATTTGGAAAAACTTTAGAGCACAATCTTGAAATTATTCGCAAGCTTAAAGAGTTTAAATCACTTAACTGCCCTATTCTCATAGGTCCTTCCAGAAAATCTTTTATAGGCAAAATTTTAGAGTCGCCAGTTGGACAGCGGTTAGAAGGCACGCTTGGAGCTGTTTCCGCTTGTATAGTTAACGGCGCAGATATCGTAAGAGTGCATGATGTTAAAGAATGCGTAAGAGCTGCGAGAGTTATGGACGCAATAGTAAGATGAAGAAACCTTGGGAAATTTATGGCTTACCAGCTCCAAAATCAGAAGCCAGCAAAGGCGAGCTGAGCCTTGTAGACTACGAAATTTATTCAGGTATAGAAGTGCCTGAAGAGCTACCGCTTTTCGTGCGCCTAGATGGCTGGAATTTTCATAGTTTAACTAAAAAATTAAACTTAGAAAAGCCTTACGATACATTCTTCGCTAACTCTTTACTAGCGGTAGCTAGAGAGTTCTTCAAAGCATTCAATTGCAGTTTAGGCTACGTTTTTTCAGATGAGCTTAATATTTTGTTTTTGAAAATTCCTGCCTGGCGAAGAATAGAAAAAATCAATTCTGTGTTTGCAGGTATTGCAAGCGCAAGGTTCTACAAACTTATGAGTGAAAGATTCCCAGAATTGCCAATATTTTCGTTTGATTGTAGATGTATACCGTTACCCAAAGAAAAAATAATAGAATATCTTGTTTGGCGTCAGGCAGAGTGCTTCAGGAATTTTAATAACGCATGGGCTCAACAAGTACTTATAAAAAAAGGTTTTTCCTCGGCCAGAGCAACTAAAGAGCTTGCAGGAATGAAAGCGCAAGAATTAAGAAAAATTATTTTTGAAAATATAGCCAAAGAGAAATTAGAATCATGGCAGGAGCGCGGAATTTTGCTCTATAGAGAAAGCCATATTAAGAAAGGCTATAATCCTATAACAAAAGAATACGTAGAAGTTAAAAGGTATGGAGTGAAAGAAAATCGTCATTTACCCTGGTTTGAGAGCGAAGAGGGGAGAGCATTTATAGAGAAGATTATCAGGAGTGAAGGGCTTAAAAGGCAAAGCCAGAAAAATTTAAATTTTCATAAATGCTAACACATATCAACTGATCGAAATGGCACAAAAGAAACTTGTTGTAGGGAGGGGATTAATTAATAGGCTCGAGTGTGAGCTTGAGCTCCTAAACAGACATTTAGCAATGCTAAAAATGATTAAAATAAATGAGCCTGTAGGAATAATCAAGCTTGCAGAGTTCACTAAACTTCCACAGCACAAAGTAAGATATTCGTTAAGAGTGCTTGAGCAGGAAGGACTTATTAAACCTACAATTGCAGGAGCTGTAACGACCCACAAGCTGAGAGGGTTTGTTAGGACTTTAAAAGCTGTTTTCGGTAAAGCGGAAAGATCAATTACCGAGATGAAAAAGGTACTAGAAGAATTTGAAACAGAAATAAGCAAGCCGTCGTAGCTCAGTGGTAGAGCACTCGGCTGTTAATGCTTCAGAAATGTATTCAGTCTCTTTAGTAACAGACACCGAGTGGTCGCCGGTTCGATACCGGCCGACGGCGTGAAGCCCTTAAGGGAAAGAGAAAAGAAAACCCGACGGGAAAGGGGGCGATATCTAAGCAAAGAGGGGAGAAAACCGTAGGTTTGCCCCTCTCGTCTGGGCCCGTAGCTTAGTCTGGCGGAGCGTCTGGCTCATAACCCTTTTCTTTTTCTTGCTAAGAAAAAGAAAAGCGTTAACGGAAAAGAAAAAGAAGCAGGGATTACTCCGTAATCCCTGAAACAAACGATGGTTGCTAACGCAACTACTGAGTAGCAAAGAACGATGTTTAAGGTTATCCCGATAGGGATAACCTAATTCTCTTTCTTTTCCCCGAGGGCTTTTCTTTCTCTTGTAAAGAGAAAGAAAAGGGCTCTGGGGGACCAGATGGTCGCAGGTTCAAATCCTGCCGGGCCCACAAATTTTATTCTGTAAAAAACTCTCTGATATGTACTGTACAATTTAACTTTATAAACACTCTCTTGCTTTTTTAACTCGCGGAAATTGAAAATAACTAACGAAGGCACAGGCGATTTTTACGAAGCAATACCAACTTTGATTATAGTAACTACTGGGTTGTTGGTTTTTATGCTAACCACAGTTGACGTATATTCAGGTTATGTTAGCTATAATGAGAGGTCAAAATTAGAAATCAAAGCTTTGGAGTTTATGGAATTAGTAATAACTTACGATGGTTTCCTCTACGAAGAGCCATATAAATACAATCCAGGCTTTTTTTCAAGTACTAAATTAGAGCAACTTAAAGGCGATAAAAATTTTACAGGAGAAAAACTAAAGAACGAGCTCAATATAGCTTTTGAGTTTAAAATAGAGCTAATTGATGTAAGTGGTTATTACAAAAAATACAATTTTGAAATTTCCACTACTGAGAATACAGAATGTAAGATTGGAAGTTACAAACTAGAATCTCCTGTAAATATTGTAGTATCTAATAGTGAAGTTCATGCAGCAAAACTAATACTGAGTATTTGGAGCCAAAGATGAAATTTAGAATTTCTAACTCAAAAGCTCAAACTATGCTGGCAAATGGAATTATATTCTTCGTTATATTGCTATTGTGCTCCAGCCTGATTTTCACAAGCGCTCTAAAAATAGTTACTCAAAAACCATCAAACTATCGATTAAAATATGCAGAACAAGCTATTAATATTTTAATTAGTGCTACTATACCAAAATGTTGGTATATTTACAATAACGAGAATATTACTATTGACAATAAGAGCATAGGCTATCTCATTATATTTGACCTCTGGTGCAGGAGCAACAAAACAGCAAATATTACAACGCTCGAAAATGGGATAGAGGAACCTATAAAAATACTCGCTGACAATTTAATATGCTACAGCTATGCGCTTCTGGCTACTTATAACAGTACAGCATTACTCATATCTAGCTATGTAAATAATCTTTCAGAACTGCCAATAGAGCATACAATTTCTGCAATAACGGAAAAAATGTTTTACCTACCTGGGGAAGCTACAATCTCATTAATTATATGGTGAATGTGATGCTTGGGCAGAGGTGTTTTTTAGGAGGTGTTCATTTAGAATGAAAAACAAGCCCAAGCATCGTAAAGAAGTACTAATCTATGAGGATTTAACCATTTCGTTTTAGTTAGGCACCGAACTTTTTAGCTCTACCTGCAAAGTCTAACGCTATATTTATAAGCTCATTGCCTCTTATTCTATGCATAGCGCCTTTAGCGCAAGCCCCCTCGTCAAACTTTGTTACATCATCTACAGGCACGTTTTCGTTAGCGATTGCAAAAGGTACAGCATCACTAGTATGCTCTCTTACGCAAATAGGTGTAGAATGATCACAAGTAACAATCTTTATACAATCTAACTGAGTTAGAGTTTTGCATGCCTCGTCTATCTTCTCTATGATTTTTAGCTTGCCTTTATAATTACCGTCATGAGAGTAAATATCGGGGGCTTTAATATTAATCAATATAAAATCATAGCTACCCAACGCTTTAGCACCCGCATCCAATTTTCCTTTTATATCGGTATCTACTCCCCCAGTAGCGCCTTTTACCTCAATAGTATCTAAGCCTGCAAGTTTGCATACGCCTTTAACAAGAGCAACGCCTGCAATACAAGCAGATCTTAAAGAATATTTTTTAGAAAAATTAGCTAGTTTAGGTGCAATTCCAGCACCTCTAGGTAGTATAATATTAGCTGGCAGCATGCCTTTTCTAGCTCTTATTAAATTCAATTTATGACCTTTAAGAATTCTATACGATTCTTTTACAAGTTCATTCAAAACTGATGCGGTCCTTCTTTCAGCCTCGCTCCCTGTTAAAGGCTTAGACAATTGAATTGGCGCATTTTCTCTGTGAGGATCTATGTCTGTAATACTGCTAGAAAGCCCCTTTCCCCTAAGAACCAGAACTCCACGATGCTCTACAGTAGCTTTGAATATTATTTTCACATCATCAATTTTAAGATTATTTAGTGCATTTCCAAGCTCAAACGATTCTTTAATTCTACCAGCTCTTCTATCTATAACTCTGAAATTATCGTCTACAGTTGCAAAATTACATCTAAAAGCCACGTCGCCATGTTTTAGCTCAATGCCAGCTCCTGCAGCTTCAAATGCTCCCCTTCCCGTATATACCTCAAAAGGGTCATAACCTAGTAGCGCTAAATGCGCTGTGTCGCTACCCGGCCTTATACCAGGAGCAATAATATCAATTGTGCCTGTTGTGCCATTTCTTGCTAAGCTATCTATATTTGGCTTATGCGCTAACTGCAAAGGCGTTTTTTGTTTACCAATTCTATCGCTAGCGCCGTCCATTATTAAAATAATAATTTTGTCCATAGCACTGCTATAATTGTAGAGATTGCTATAGAGATATAGTTTACCATTCCTTTCGTAATAACTTTCTTTTCTAAAGTAGCGCCAAGTAAAGAATCAATATTGCAGCCTAAGAATCCTAATAATAAAGGTATTATAAAAAGTTCTATATTAAAAATACTGCATAAAATGCAGCCGATAACTGCTACATATAAAGATGCAAATAATGCTGCAGAAGTGCCTATCAAAGAGACTCCGCCGTTAGTCCCAGGAGCTACACGCTTCTTCAAATTTATAATAAGATAGGTTTTATCGGAGAGAACACCAATTTCTGAAGCCAAGGTATCGGCAGCTGCAACTGCAATTGCCGTAATAAACATTATTGCAGCGATAGTCTCATTCAAGCGCCAGAAATATTTCAAGAATGCAATAATTACAGGTACACCGCCGTTTGTTAGCACGTTTCCTATGTGTCTTTCTCCTCTAATACCTTCCTGAAGACCTCTGCTTTTCTTATATTCAAATTTAAATTTAGTCGCTAAAAAACTAGAAATCAAGAATATAAGTAACATTAGTAGCCAGAGCAAGGAGCCTAAAATACCTATTGCAAGGCCTATAAAAAAAGCTGCTAAGCATCCATAGGCATCAAAAACTCTTCGCCAGTAGGCAATAAGCACAAGTGTACTGCAGAGAATTATTGTTATAACAGTATTCTCCATTATTATTTTTCACATAGTTTTTGGCTTCAGTGCACTCTTGTGAAGCACTAAGTTAGAGATAACAAATCCCGAAGGCGGCACCAATGCCAGCAAGCTTATGTAAACATTAATTGAGCTTAGCACTAAAGGTGCAAGCGCATACATGAATATTACCTCTAAGCCTATGTTCTTACGAATAACTTGACGATTGAATTTTTTCATAAAAAGCAGTTTAGAAGCGAAATAAATTTCAAGTAACAAAAATACTGTCAAGACGGCAATTTGCCAGTAACAGAAATTTAGATTAGCGATAGCGAAAGGCGAAAATATTAGAACTGCGTGAAAAGTTATAATGGAGTAAGCGCATGCCTTTAAACCGCTTGGAATTTTTAAGTTATTGCCAATAACTCTCGTACCGAGTTTAACAGCTACGGTTTTTGCATTTGCGAGCCAATCATGATCTATATCTTTTAGTCCCCCATTAATCATATTCATATAAAGTACTTGAGCAAATCCAATTAGCGCAACAATAACAGCGAGCGCGGTTAAATTAAAAGAGACTGTTGCAGAGCCGAAAATAATTAGAAAGTAGACAGCGCATGCAACAGAAAAATCCATGGCAGGTAATTTTTTACTTGTAAAATTATAGGTGGTAGCTAACGAATCTGCAATTATTAGGAGGAGGAGCAATTTAAGCCATTGAGTAAGATTCTGATAGAAGAACAAGGTTAGTATCCAACTGAGTAGTAGTGCCGAAAACGCTAATTTTAAAGATGCTGATTTTTTTATTGTCCCACTAACCAACGGTCTGTCTTTCAGCTCTCTCGTTAGCTTGTCAACTCTAACATCTAAATAATCGTTAAGTACAAACCCATAGACATGCGAGCAAGCGCCTATTAAGAACAACACAAAAAGAGCTAGGCAGCAAATGTTTTCCGGAGCCATAGCAAGTGCTCCCAGCACGGGGGCAATAGCTGTAAGCGCTAAATTAAAAGACCTGACAAGTTTAAAATATTCAGCTAACATTTTATTATTTTAGTTTACCAAGCCAATAAAGTTTACAGTTTTCTTTTGTAGATTCGTAGCCGCGAGCTCTAACTTTTTGCTGGATCCAATTCCTGAATTTTAATCCTTTTATCTTGTCATTGTTCCAGAGCCGTTCGAAATCTTCTTCCTTGCCCATCTCAAAATATAATTATATTGCCACTATAAATATTTCGCTAAGAGAGCTTTTTATCTACCTAATGCGATTCAAAAACTATGCTTGCTAACAAAGCCGAATATGATATTATAGTAGTAGGTGCAGGACCTGCAGGATTAGCGGCTGCCAAATTAACAGCAGAACTGGGCGCTAAAACACTTATAATAGAAGAGCATCCCTCAATAGGCACACCGGTACAGTGTGGTGAAGTGTTTCATCGCTATCTGTTAGACAAATTAGAACTTGATAATGAAGGAATTGTGGTAAACGAGCCTAGGGGCGTTAGAATATATTCGCCAAATCGAAAGCTTGCTGAGATAACTGTTGCAGAAAGCGCCAGCTCACCTTTAGTTATGGTAGAACGCAAAAATTTGGAAAAGAGGTTAGCAATACAAGTTGCTAATAAAGGCGCTAAAATAATTACAAAGGCACGCGCGGTTAGGATATTAAAAGAAAATAATTTTGTAGTAGGCGTGGTTGTAAATCACTTAGGAGCTGAGTACGAGCTCGCTTCAAAGATTGTTATTGCATGTGACGGTCCTAACTCTAGTATGGCAAGGTCAGCAGGTATAGATGTTTACAGGGCAATTGAGAATTTTGCTAGCTGCGTACAGTTCCAGCTTGCAAATATAGAGATAGACGAAAGAATAGCAGAAATCTATCTTGGCGCTTGCGCTCCAGGAGGATATACTTGGATTTTGCCTAAAGGTAAGAAATTTGCAAATGTAGGTCTAGGCGTTAGCAGCAAATTTGGTAATCGCGCTTTAAAATATTTAAACGAATTTATTGAAAATGATAAAAGATTGTGCAATGGCAGCATAATTGAGGTCAATGCAGGAATTGTTCCTTTGGGCGGCGCTTCTGAAAAGCTTGTCGATAATGGATTAATGATTGTAGGCGATGCTGCTAGACAAGTGAATCCTTTGACTGGCGGAGGAATGGTATTTGCAATTAAAGCAGCGCTTGCAGCAGGTACAGTTGCGGTAGAAGCAATTGCAAATAAAGATTATTCTCAAAATTTTTTATTAAAATACGAAAAAATTTGGAACAATGATATTGGTAGGTGGTTTCCAGCATTTAAGAAATTGCAAGAGCTAGTTCTTAAACTTTCGTACGAAGAGCTTGACGAGCTTATAGGCAGAATTGGAAAATTAGAAATAGCAGGTGAAGAAGAGCCTTGGTATCCAGCACTAAAGCAAATTTTTAAGCTATTATTACTAAATCCTAAACTCATGGTAAAGTTCAGCTCAATAATACCTTATTTTTTCATAAAGTGAAAACCCAAATCTCAGTTTTTTCAGGAAGGTCTTCTTTTTCAAATTCAATCTCGTTTCCTACTCTGCTCACACCAACATCGTCAGGACGCTTTTCTAAAAAATCGTCCAAAGCTGCGATAGGCAGAGAAAGCCCTGCAATTTTATAATGCATTGGGACTATTACTTTTGGCCTCACCACTTTAACAACTTCCCATGACTCTTTACCATTTATTGTAAACGTTCCGCCTACAGGTATAAAAACAATGTCAATCGCTCCCAGCGCCTTTGCCTGCTCTTCATTAAGCGCATGCCCTAAATCTCCTAAATGACAAAAAGAAACGTCATCAAGCATGAATGCAAATATTATGTTATCGCCTCGTTTAGAGCCTTGCTCACTATCATGATATGTTCTTATACCCTTAATTGTAACGTTTTTTATCTTTTTAATTCCAGACTCTTTCACTATTTCTACTTTATCGCCTTTGACTACTCTTACGCAGTTGTGATCGTAATGGTCATGACTTACCAATACAATATCGCCTTTTACCGCAGGCGGCTTTATACCAATTGACTTCCCGTCATGAGGATCTGTTACTATAGTTAACTCGTTGCTTATTTCGAAACATGCATGCCCATGCCATCTTATTTTCATCTTTTATCTATAACAAAGATAACTTACGAGTAAAAATAATTTTCTATATTCACAGTACTTCCGAAGGTTTACTAAAATATTGTTTCTTTTACCGTTCAGTAATTAG
>JASEFT010000021.1:2661-21425 GCA_030018475.1 Candidatus Thermoplasmatota archaeon | reverse complement strand
ATGGTCAAAGAGATACAATTGAAAGTTTTTGCGTTTAATGCCTTGATTAAATTATCCTAAAAATAATTGTTAAAATCTTATAGAGAAGTAAGTATCATACGAGTTAATAAAAATTTATCTCCGTGCGACACAGCAACTGAAACGATATTTATTTATACCGAGATACCAATTTGGATTGTGTGAATGAAACGAGAGGTAATAGAGAAAAATGAGAGGAGAACCAACTAAAATAAGAGATTTGACACCGGATTCGAAAAGTGTAAACGTTTTAGCGAAAGTTTTGGAGATAGGCGAGAAGAAAGAGATAAGCTCAAGATTTGGAGGCCCGCGATATGTTGCGGAAGCTACCGTTGGCGACGAAACTGCAACTATAATACTATCGCTTTGGAATGAGCAGATTGGTAGCATAGCGCCAGAAGATGTAATCAAAATTGAAAACGGATATGTATCGTTGGTGAGAGGCCATATGCGATTGAACGTAGGGAAGTACGGAAAGCTCAGCAAATGCGATGAGGTTATTGGTAAGATAGATGCCTCTACAAATATAAGCGAGAGAGAATATGAGCAAGCTCCCAGGTATGGGAGATGGGGTCGGGGCAGAGAAAGAAGAAGATTTTAATTTTTTTATTGTTCTATTTTTCTCATTTAAAATAAACACTTTCACGCTACTCTAAGAGATTAGCGTATTAACAAAATTTAAGTATAAGTAATATATATTTCTGAAGAAGTAGTTGGTGCAAGGATTGAAAAAAACTGGCTGCCTATCGTAGCGAGCACTTATTTAAACTCAAGATAAGCGCCTGAATGGGTAGGGTAGTCAGGAGATCCCGACGGGCTCATACGCTTCGGAATGCGAAACATTCCTCGCATCCTTAGCAAGCTGAGGAACCCGTAGATCAGTGGTTCAAAATGGGAATAGCAAAATGCTATTCTCAAGAAAGTCCACTCCCCGCTATTTTACATTATTATTTTTGCTTCCACGTATCTCTCGTTAATCCCAATTTTATTGTCTCCGTTTATGTCGTAATTTATATGAGTGAATAAAAGTGTGTAACTTCCAGAGTAGAGTATTAACGCAGTATTTTCGCCAGAAGCTATTTGCACATCTTCAGAAACCGGTATTACTTGCTCGCTGCCCCCTTTAAGCTTGTATCTTATTACTGTGGAATACTCTCCGCCTAAGCTATCACCGAGCTTTAAATGTTCTATGTTTCTCAGATTTATTTCTAGCTTTAAGCTCGTACCGTTGGCTCCTAAATAAACTTGATTTATTGCCGAAGTGATTTTATGAATTTCAAATTTTAAATTATTCTCCAGTTGGATATTAGAATAGCTATTGTAAGCACTCCACAAAGCAGGAATTGTGATAGAAGTGATTACAGAAATAATAACGAGCTTTAAAGGCATGCTTTCTATACTTCCATGCTTGTTAGGAATCTGCATTTGCTACTTCCGCTATGCTCTTTTCACAATTATTGTTGTTGTCTTTTCGGAGTTTGCTACTTTTACAGTTACTTGGATATAACTCACGTCGACATTAGGCTGTAAACATGCAGTGACTGTACCAAAGTTAGCCACACCGTTACTGTCTGTTTTTTCAGCTTCTACAACACCGCAACCTCTCAACTCCACATCTGCACCTACCAGAGGTTTGTTGTTTTGATCTTTTACTGTAACAACTATATTACCGCTACCTTTTGCAGTACCATCTAATTGGGTCGAGCATGTGATTTTATCTACTCCGCCATTCTCTGTAAGTGCGATACTCCCTATATTCGCACCGAGACCACTTTTTAGAGGTGCCATCCACGTAAGTACTGTTGCTATTCCCACAGCCGCTATTATAACTAATATTACTAGGTAGAGCGGCAGACCTTCAAGAGCTGCGTTTTCGTCTTGCGATAGCTTACTCATTTTTTCATCACCCTGCTGTAAATTAGAGTGCTCTAAACTATAAAAACTACTAGTACTGTACTCCTAAAAGAGAAGAATACGCAATAATTATCTTACTACCAAACTCTTAATTTGGTAATGTCTCCTTACAAGCTCTCTTGCAATTTTCAAATTCCTACTGCCTTTACCTATAGCCTTGCCCTTATCAAGAGGGTCAACGGTAATAATAGCTCTACCTTCTTCTATTTTTACATCTTTTACTTTATAACGATAGAAAATGTTTTTTATAAACTGCGCTAAATTTTCAGAATGCTCAAGTATATCCACATCTTTCTTTAGCAATAGTTTAAGATTTTTTAAATTATAGCTTTGCCTCCCAATAGCCTTTCCGAGTTCGCCCCTAGGCACAACGAAAATAATTTTATCTTGCGTAACTAAACAATCTTTAACTTTAGCAGAAGTAAGATTTTCAAATAATTTTATGTGTTGAATGGTAGTGGTATCGAATTTAACGTTCATAAAAATTTCTAAATGCTTTTAATATTTTCTCGGGAGCTTCTATTATGCCGATAGTAGACACGGGAAAAGGCTTGCCGCAGGCTACGCCAAGCTCAGAATTACTACCTTTATATTTAAAAACGGGAGCACTGCTTTTTATAATCTCGAGTTTTTTTTGTGGAAGATTTGAAGAAACGATTGCGAGCTTAATATTATTTTTCAAAAGTGCTTTTTTAGTAGTTTCAAATCCTACTGTCACTTTACCCTGCTCTAGCAAAATTCTTATAGCAGTATTTATATCCATTTCTCCACTAACCTTTTTTAGGTTTATAGACGAGTTCTACAGAGCCTGTTCCTAATGAGATAGTCTGCCCCACAATTATATTCTCAGTGACGCCTGCTAAAGGCTCTACCTCACCAGTAATGCCCGCTTTCAGAAGATGCCCAACAGTAATTTCGAAGGCAGCTCTTGCCAGCACGCTACTTTTCCTGCCTGAGACGCCGTGTCTACCAACAGATGTTACATTCCCTTCATTCGTCATAAGGTCTGCTACAAGCATTATATGCCTTAAATCCACGTTAAGACCCTGTTCTCGAAGAGTGCGATGCGCTTCGTTAATTATTGCATTTCTAGCAGCTTCTATACCCAAAACTTCAAAAATTTCGTCTATGTTGTTAGTTAAAGTTTTTGTTTTATCTATACCCTCTAACTCAAGTACTTCTGCTAAATTAGAGCCTTCTGTATATATCACATAGCCTTCTTCTTCCTTCCTTATTATAGCTCTATTAATACCGTCAACTCCTTTTATTTTTAAGTTGCGAATTTCATCGTAGAGCTTTTGAAGCTTTCTGTAAGAAGGCTCTGATTTTATTGTGATTTTCTCACCGCTTCTCTCAAACGCATATTTTGACTCCTGAAGTTTCAACTCTATATCTTCTGATGTTACGCTTCTCCTTTTCAGTTTCTTTTCATCACATAATATTCTTACTTCCATTTTAGTCACATCTGTTTGAACTTCTGCAATATCTGCAACTCTAGTAGTTTCTATTGAGGAGGCTAACTTTTTTGCATCTTCAAGTTTCCCTCTAAGCTCGGGTGGTAGATGAATTTCCATAACTGGCGTTGAAGGGGTCTTGCGAGCATCTACTATTTCTATAAGTCTAGGCAGCCCCAAAGTCACGTTCATTTCTGCAACGCCAGCATAGTGAAATGTGCGCATTGTCATCTGTGTTCCAGGCTCGCCAATTGACTGCGCTGTAACCACTCCTACAGGCTCGCCTGCCTCTACTGTACGATCGCTATATTTAGCGACTGTTATCTTTAAAAGCTCCCTTAACTTTGCAAGGGTGACCTTTCTAAGTTTAAGCTTCTCAGCGAGCTCTGCAACTATATTATCGGGCAGCTCTAAATCGAGTTTTGCTAGCTCTTTTTGAATTCTTTCTTTGGTTATCATTTTTTAATCGCTAACCTCTACTTCTGCTTCTTCAGCTTCCTCTTCTATTATTTCCTCTTCAAGTTCCGCAGGCAAGCCCATTTCTTCTTCACCAACAACCTTCATTTTTTCTGGAGGCTCTTCTTTAACTGCTACCCCTACTAGCTCTTTGAGAATATCGTCAATGTCTATGCTCCTACCTCTAACACTTCTTGCTGGATCTACCTTGTCTTCTCCGTAATTAAACTGTATTATAGTGTTGGCTGTATTGCGTACTGTGCCGTCATATTTTACTTTTACATCCTCTAACGCGTTAATCAATCTTCTCTGCATATAGCCACTTCTAGAAGTTCTTACTGCAGTATCTACTAACCCTTCTCTACCTCCCATACAATGGAAGAAGAATTCAGCCGGAGTCAAACCTGATTTATAGGATGAGTTTACAAACCCTCTTGCCTCAGGACCCAAAGCTCCTTTTTCGAAATGTGGCAGAGTTCTTGCACCATAGCCTCGATGTATCCTCTCGCCCCTTACAGCTTGCTGACCAATACAACCAGCCATCTGAGATAAGTTCAGCATTGATCCTCTGGCGCCTGAGACAGCCATAATTACAGATGGATTATCAAGGCCTAGATACTGAGATGCAATTTTACCTGCATCGTCTCTAGCTCTACCTAGCACTTTCATTACCTCTACTTCTAAAGTTTCTTCAAGACTTCGCCCCGGCAGCTGCTCTAGTAAGCCTTCTTTATAAGCAGCTACTAGTTTTTCTGATTTCGCCTTAGCCTCTTTTAGCACCTCTACAATCTGAGCCCTCGCTTCTTGAGGAATATCTTCGTCATCTATTCCTGTAGTAAAGCCTCTCAAAGATATTGTGGCTATTGCAAGTCTTGTGATTAAGTCTATGATATTGCGACCTTGCTCAGTACCGTAATCTCTAACAATTTTATCTAAAAGTTTACCTTTAAACGCTCCTATACTTCTGCCATCAACAGTGCCTTGCAAAAGTTTGCCTTTTTTAATAATCACATATGCATCGTACTTGCATTTTTCTTTTTTACATTCTTCGCACATTTGACATATACTAGCTCTATACTCTAAATTTAGATCTTGCGGTAAAAGTAGCGAAAATATGTCTTTGCCGAGCCAGTAGTTCTTCTCCACCCTCTTTGGAAGCTCGCCTCGATAGTCTATCGCCGCTAGTAACTTTGTTACCTCCTTTTTGCTAAATTTAGCATCTTTATGAGTTAGCAGGAACATACCAGTAACATGGTCGTGAATACAGCCTATCACAGAGCCTCCGAATCTTGGCGACAGTATATGCTCTTGAACTAGCATTAGCATTTTAGCTTCTGCTTTGGCTTCTTCACTTTGCGGTACATGCAAGTTCATTTCATCGCCATCGAAATCTGCATTATAAGGAGAACATACTGCTAGATTTAGTCTAAAAGTTTTATAGGGCATAACTTTAACATAGTGCGCCATCATACTCATTCTATGCAGAGAAGGCTGACGGTTAAATAAGACAATATCGCCATCTACTAAATGCCGCTCTACAACATAGTTTATTTCTAGTTTTTCAGCTAGCTCTTTAGCGTTTTTTTCTGTAATTTTGAGTCTTCTACCGTCAGGCCTTATAATGTAATTAGCGCTTGGGTAGCTAGGACCTTTAGCAACTAGCTCTTTTAAAGTTTGGATATTATAAGGCATTACTGTTACAGGTAACGTAAGCTCTTTTGCTATTTCTAATGGTACCCCTACTTCGTTTATCGATAGGTTAGGATCAGGCGAAATTACTGTACGAGCTGAAAAATTCACTCTTTTGCCTGAAAGGTTGCTTCTAAAGCGACCTTCCTTGCCCTTCAATCTCTGCGCTAGTGTTTTCAAAGCTCTGCCGCTCCTATGTCTTGCTGGTGGTATACCAGGCGTTTGATTATCGAAATATGTTGTGATATGATAATGCAAGAGCTCCCATAGATCTTCTACAATAAGCTGAGGGGCGCCTGCGTCTTTGTTTTCCTGCAATCTTTGATTTATTCTTAGTACATCTACAAGTTTGTGAGTTAAGTCGTCTTCACTCCTTTCACCTGATTCTAGAGTGATGGATGGTCTCATGCATACCGGTGGTACTGGTAAAGCTGTTAAAACCATCCACTCAGGCCTCGTAACTTTTTGGCCAAATCCTAAAGCCTCTAAATCTTCTTCTGGGTTGCCTAATTCAGTATTGCCTACTCGCTCCAGCCTCTCCCTAATTTCTTTAGGCGTTAGCTTATGACCGTCTTCCCTAAAAGTTGTCGGCTTATCTAGAGTTATCTTCCTCTGCGGCTCGCCACACTTGTGACATGTTACTCTTGGCAAGCTTTTTGTCTCGCCTGCTTCGTCAGATTCTTCTAATGTCATTTCCCTTTTTCTAGCAAGCTCTTTAGAGATAAGCAAAGCGCCGCAAGCTCTACATGTAGATTCTAGTATGTGTTTGATAAGTTTTACATAGCCTACGTGTATCACCGGCATTGCTAAATCAATATATCCAAAATGGCCTGGACACTGGTCTACTCTACCGCCACAAGTTTTGCATTTAAGGCCTGGCTCAATGACGCCCAACCTAGGGTCCATAAGACCCATATCCACGGGAAAGCCATCGTCATCATAAGTATCTGCAGTAATTATTTTTGCAGTAGCCATTTCCCTAATCTCTTTGGGTGATAGTAGTGCAAACTCTATTTTTTCAATTTTTTTAGGTACTCCAAGCAACTTCATATTTCATACTCCTTTCAAGCAAGATCGCCCAACCTAAGTCTCGGTATAATACCCATAGCTTTCAGCTCATCAACAAGCAACTTAAATGAGTAACTCATTCTTACCGGGTGAATACTACTGCCTTCTTTGCACTTAGTGCATTTAAGGAAGCCTCGTTGGTCGAACATGGCGATATGGCCACAACTTGCACACACGTATTCTGTAGTACCGTCAGATTCATCTAGCAGTCGATCTTTAATTACCATTGAAGCGCCATGCGCAATTAAGCAATCTCTTTCCATTTCACCGAATCTCAAGCCCCCTTGTCTAGCTCTACCTTCAGTAGGCTGCCTTGTAAGAATTTGGACTGGCCCTCTTGAGCGCGCGTGTATTTTACCTGCAACCATATGGTGAAGCTTCTGATAGTAAATCAAGCCTATAAAAACATCTGTCGCTATCAATTCGCCAGTTATACCGTCATACAAATACTCTTTACCTGTATGCTTGAAGCCTTGCTTTACAAGCTCCTTTCTTAACTCTTCTTCAGTTTCTCCTGAGAAAGCGGTGCCATCTATAGGCTCGGCAGTCATTGCGCCCACTTTACAGCCAATCATCTCTAATACATGCGCTACAGTCATTCTTGAAGGTATTGCATGAGGATTGATTATTAAATCCGGTGTTATACCATCTTCATTAAAAGGCATGTCTTCTTGTGGCATTATGAGTCCTATAACTCCTTTCTGACCATGTCTAGATGCGAACTTATCGCCCACCTCAGGTATTCTCTCGTCCCTTACTTTTACTTTAGCTAACTTACAGCCGCTCTCAGACTCGGTAAGTATGACTGAATCTACGTAACCAGACTCGCCGTGCCTAACTGTAATTGAGGTCTCCCTCCTTCGTTGAGGTGTGAGAAAGTCTACAGGCTCTTCTAAGAAGCGGGGCGGCGATGTTTTGCCAATGAGCACGTCGCCACCTTTAACCTCGCGCTCAGGAACTATCAAGCCATCATCGCCAATCCATCTATAACTTTCATCGCTTCTAGCGCCTACAACGTCAGGTTTAGGAGTCTCAATTTTCTCTTGCTGTCCACCTGGATAGCGACGCTCTTCAGTACGATAAGTTCTGAAAAAGGTGCTCCTTCCCAATCCTCTATCAATACTACCTTTGTTTATAATGATGGCATCTTCCATGTTGTAGCCTTGAGTTGACAGTATAGCAACAACAAAATTTTGCCCTCCGCACCTTGTAGTAAAATTAGTGTAATTCATATGCTCTGTCCTTACTATAGGTATTTGTGGGTAGTGCAATAAATGGCTCCTAGTATCAGGTCTCAAACGGTAATTTGCGCAGCTAAACCCTAGAGATTGTTTTATCATACCTGCGCCCATTGTGTTGCGAGGAGATGAGTTGTACTCTAAATAGGGTATTAACCCTGTACAAACGCCCAAAATTGTAATAGCGTCTATCTCCAGATGGGTGTGCTTTTTAGTTAGCTCTTTCTCATTAATTGCGATTAATGCATTTTCTTCTTCTTCTGCATCTACATATTCTACTATCCCTTTATTAATCAAATCGCTAAATTTAATATCGCCCTTTTTAATCTCATTTAACTCACTTTTAGTGAGCTTTGTTCTTCCTTTCTCTACAACTAGCAACGGTCTTCTTATCCTGCCTTCATCACAATTTATTATCACTTCGTTCATGCTTTCATCATATCTTACATTTATTTCGTGTGATATTTTACCATCGCGACGCTTCTCTTTGAGCTTCCTCACAAGCTCTAAAGGCTGCTCATGCAATCCCACAAGATCGCCATTAACATATACTCTGCCGCCTACAATTCCACTTCTTACAGGCTTGATCTTAAGATGTGCTAATAACTTTTTAACTTCATCTTCACTACAACCTTCTGAGATATCTATCATTAGAGCAAGATTTTTAACCAAACCGCAGTTTTGACCTTCTGGAGTTTCATTAGGGCATAAGCGACCCCACTGAGTAGGATGTAAATCCCTTGCCTCAAAATGAGGTTGAGATCTCGTTAGTGGCGAAGTAACTCTTCTCAAATGACTTAAAGTGCTCATATTAGAAGTTCTATCCAGCAGTTGGCTTACACCGACCCTACCTCCAACCCAATTGCCGGTAGCTAGTGCATGGAACATGCGCTGAGTGAGAACGTCAGGTCTAACAGCGGAGGCTATTTTTATACTCTTCTTTTTCACGTATCCTCGCTCTAACTGATATTTCAAATCCTTAACTAAAGTCGCTATTCCTGCTCTAAACAAATCTTCCATCAAATCGCCAGCAAGCCTTACTCTTTTATTTGCATAATGATCTTTGTCATCTTCTTTCCTTTTACCAAGTGCAAGTTCTAAAACAGTTCTCGCTACCCTTCCTAAAAATATTGCTTTCTTTAATCTCGCTTCTGAAGTATCGCCCAAATGCGGCAGTAATAATCTATCTAAGATAGATTCTACTTTCTTAGCTCTATACTCTTTAGCCTGCCCGCTGGCAAACTTCTTTTCCAAGAAACTCAACGCATCTGCAGTGGTAATCACATTGTGCTCTTCACTGCATTCTTCTAAATTTGCAAATATGATACTCTGAAGCTCTACATCGGGGCCTATCGCATTTTTTATATCTTCATCTTTATCCATACCCAAAGCTTTCATTAACACGAAAAGAGGTATTGGCACAGGAGCTCCAGGTATTGAGACTATCAAGATAGAATCTTTTCTTCTCTCAACTGTTATCAAAGCTCTATAGCCCTCTTTCTGAGAGAATACTTTAGCAGTCTCTGTTTTACTACCATATTTCTCAGTGAGCTCGACCATGACCCTGTTTGGGGCGAGCTCTTCAAGTGAAATCAGCACCCTTTCACTGCCGCTAACTATAAAGTAGCCACCAGGATCAAGAGGATCTTCACCAATCATAACAAGCTTCTCTTTGTAATCGGCTTTTTTAATTTTATCACTCTCTAAATGCCTGCAATAATACGCCAGTACCTTGTCAATGTTAGTTTGGTGTATATTGCATAGCTTTGACTTCACCATTATCGGAATGTTTCCTATGTGCACTTTTTCAATTTCTTTCTCTACGCCGTCTTCTACAATTTGTGCCTCAATATAGACAGGAGCTTCGTAAGTTAGGTTGCGAAGCCTTGCCTCCATAGGCGTTAGTAAATGCCTAGAGCCGTTTGCCTCTTTTACAATTACATTTCCTAAAGTGGGATCCCCCACACTAACCTTCCTAAGCTTTACAGCTATATTACCGACATCTAGTTTTATTGTACCCTGCTCTACAACGCCCTCGCCTACCTTGATACTATCGATAACTCTTTGCATTCTGCTATTAGGGTTATCTTCTGTGGGCAGGAAATCGTTGTAAGATGATAACTGATGGTTTACTATACTACGCTCTCTAAAAAACGTTTCTATCAATTCTCGCATGCCTATACCTTCACCACACCTCTGTAGGCTATTGCTTTACCAGCAGTTGGACTGTTTCTTATAACCTTAATTATATCTCCAGGCTCGGCGCCCAATATTTTAGCGCATGGATCTGTAACTAGTATTTTCGGCAGCTGCTGAAACTCTGCATTATATTCTTTTAGTATTTTTTTAGCTTCTTCTTTTGATAACAGTATATGAGCAGGTACTAGAACATGATCTGTGACTTTAAATTTCGCAGACTTTTCCTCTTTCGCTACCATTTCACATTCCTTCAGACTTAAGGGTGTCTGGTATTATATCGTTAGTTGTCAAGGGATGGAGTGGACGGGCCTGAGGGGATTTTCTAGCAGTAAGGTCTTTTTTAAGTGCTGAAAAGCACTGCTTACCCCTTAATACTATTTGAACCCCTGACCACCTGGTTTTTCCGCTTGCGGAAAAACTCGTTTTTTTTCGGTTGCATCCGAAGCATAAAAGCCAGATGCTCTTTACAGGGATGATAGAACACCAATTCTTTGATAAATTTTAGCTTTCTCATCCTACCTATCTGAGCTACAGGCCCTGCACTTCTTCTCTTGTATCTTCCACCAATATATCTTGCTATTATAAAAATTTTGCGGTAATATTAATCTACAGTTCAGTACATTACTACTCTGAGTTGAAATGGTAAGGAAGCCGGGCAGAATGTATCATGCTGTTAAAGGTCAAGCCTATACAAGAAAGGAGTACATGGGAGGAGTACCTGCACCTAGAATTGCTAGGTTCGATGACGGAACTTTAAATCGAGAATTCTCATTGCAAATATCTTTAGTGGCTGAAGAGCAATGTCAAATAAGGCATAATGCATTAGAAGCCGCGAGAGTAGCTTGTACCAAGCATATTGCTAATAAAGCAGGCAATAACTATCATTTGAAAATAAGAATCTATCCCCACCAGGTATTGCGGGAGCATAAATACGCAGTAGGTGCTGGGGCAGATAGAATTTCGCAAGGCATGAGTATGTCTTTCGGAGTACCTGTGGGTACCGCCACAAGAGTGGAAAAAGGTCAGAGGCTAATAACTCTTGCTACGTTAAAAGAGCATTTTGAAGATGCAAAAGAAGCTCTAAGAAGAGCGAGAATGAAATTACCTACGCCTTGCAGTATAATTGTAGAAAGCTAGGAAAGTATTTTAGGTACCTAATTCGATTATTAATAGTATCATGAGCATACTATGGATAGAAGAGTTGAGTAAAGATGATATTGCTCTAGCAGGGGGTAAAGGCGCTAATCTGGGAGAGCTTTTAAAAGGCAATTTTCCAGTACCTAACGCCTTTGTGATTACAAGTAGCGCCTTCTGGTCATTTCTGGAAGAGACTAAAACAAAGCAGAAAATTTTCGAGACTCTTGCCAAAGTTGATATTAATAACTCTGAGGAGTTGAACAAAGCTTCAGAAATCATAAAAGAAGCTATTACTGAGGCTGAAATACCATGGCAAATGGAAATAGATATTTTAGATGCCTACAGAAAGCTTGGTAGCGAAGAATTTGTAGCGGTAAGGAGTTCTGCAACCGCAGAAGATTTACCAGCTGCAAGCTTCGCAGGTCAGCAGGAAACTTATCTTAATATAAAAGGTGAAAAAGCGCTTTTAGAAAATATTAAAAAATGCTGGGCTTCGCTCTATACCCCTAGAGCTATCTTTTATAGAGTTGAACATGGCTTCCAGCATGAAAAAGTAGGTATGGCTGTTGTTGTCCAGAAAATGATTAACAGCGATTTATCAGGAGTTATATTCACATCACATCCAATTACTGGCGATAAAAAAGTAGTTATAGAGGCAGGCTATGGCTTGGGAGAAACTACTGTAGGCGGTAAAATCACTCCTGATACTTACGTTGTGGACCAGCTGACTTTGAAATTAGAGGATAAAAAAATTTCTGCTCAGAAGATAAAGTATACGCGCTCTGAAGAAGGTAGAAGTATAGAAGTTGATGTACCTGAAGAGGTCCAAGCTAGCCAGAAACTTACTGACGAGCAGATTTATAAACTTGCAGAATACGGCAAGAGAATTGAAGAATTTTATACAATACCTATGGATGTAGAATGGTGTATAGAAAACAGTGATATTTACATAGTGCAAGCAAGGCCTATAACTGCACTCAAGCCCAAAGCAGAAGAATTAAAGGAGAAGAGAGAGGTAGTACCGTATGAGGGTATTCTAAAAGGTTTACCTGCCTCGCCAGGTATTGCTAGCGGTAAAGTTGTAATTATCAAAGATTCAACTGAGTTAGCTAAAGTAAAAAAAGGGAACGTTTTGGTTACGACGATGACCTCGCCCGATATGGTACCTGCTATGAGAAGGGCTTGCGCCATAGTTACCGATGAAGGAGGAATGACTTGCCATGCAGCAATAGTTTCTCGCGAGCTTGGAATACCTTGTATTGTAGGTACTGGCAATGCAACAGGCGTACTTCAAGAAGGTATGGAAATAACCGTAGATGCAAAGACAGGCGTTGTATACGAAGGTGCTGTGGAGCTGAGAAAAGAAGTAATAGAAGAGAAGAAAGAAGTTGCGGTGGCTGAGTACCTACCAATAACTGCTACTAAAATTTTACTCAATATTGGCGTACCTGAGAAAGCGGAAGAATATTCTAAATTACCTGTGCAAGGCGTAGGGTTAATGCGAGAGGAGTTCATAGTATCAAGCTATATAGGCAAGCACCCATGCACTTTGATTGAGAGAGGCGAAGAGAATAATTTCATAGAAGTGCTTGCAGAAGGTATTGAGAAAGTGGCGAAGGCTTTCTACCCTCGTTTCGTAGTTCTAAGAACTAGCGATTTTAAAACTAATGAGTATCGCGCTTTAGAAGGCGGCGAAAAGTTTGAAGCTTTAGAAGCTAACCCAATGCTCGGCTGGCGAGGATGCTCTAGATATACGAGCAAAGAATTTGAAAGCGCTTTCAGACTAGAGCTTAAAGCTATAAAAAAGGTGCGTGATAAAGGCTTGACTAATCTCTGGGTAATGCTCCCTTTTGTAAGAACTGTTGAGGAAGTAAAGAAAATTACAAGTATTATGAGAGAAGAAGGTCTTGAAAGGAGCGCCGACTTTAAGCTCTGGCTCATGGCTGAAGTGCCTAGCAACATATTTTTAGCTGATAAATTTGCAGAGCTTGTAGACGGCTTCAGTATCGGAAGCAACGATTTAACTCAGCTTATTTTAGGCGCTGATCGAGATTCTGAGATTCTTGCGAAATTAGGTTATTTCGATGAAAGAAACGAAGCTGTAAAAATAGCTATAGAGCATTTAATTAAGGTAGCTCATGAAAAAAACTGTACTGTTTCTATTTGCGGTCAAGCTCCTAGTGTCTATCCTGAATTTACAGAGTTCCTTGTAAGAGCAGGTATTGATTCTATAAGTTTGAACCCAGATGCTGTGAAAGATGCTATTAGACTGGTAGCAAGTATTGAGCAGAAGCTGATTTTGGAAAAGGTAAGAAAGTAGTGCTTTTCTTAGTTGGATAAGATGGACAGAAAAGGACGCTCACTCAAAAATATTCTTGCAGAGCTAAGTGAAGCTTACCGAGAAGACTATCATTTCTCAGAAGGCAGAATTTTAGGATCAATGTGCACCAAGCCTCATCAGCTAGCGCTGAAAGCTCACAAGCAATTCATTGAAAGTAATCTAGGCAACCCAGACCTTTATCAAGGTACAAAAAGACTGCATAAAGAAGTTATAAAAATGCTGTCAAAGCTTTTACATGGTAAAGGTATTTGTGGTAACGTGCTCTCAGGCGGTACTGAGGCAAATATTACTGCTCTCTGGATTGCTAAAAAGCTTACAGGTAATAAAAAAGTAATAATGCCTAAAAGCGCTCATTTCTCTTTTATCAAAGCTTGCGATCTAATGAATTTAGAGCCTGTCTTCGTGGGTTTAGATGAAAGCTATAGAATGGATATAGAAGAGGCAAAACGAAAGCTTTCGAATGGGGATGTTTGCGCAGTTGTAGGAGTAGCAGGTAGCACAGAGCTTGGAGTTGTCGATCCCATTCCTGAGCTTTCAGAGCTTTGCAACGAAAATGCTTTTCTGCATGTAGATGCAGCTTTCGGAGGCTTTGTCATACCTTTTCTAAAAGAGCTGGGCTATAAATTACCAGATTTTGATTTTTCACTGCCGGGAGTATGCTCTATTACAATGGACCCTCATAAAATGGGTTTTAGCACAATACCTTGCGGATGCTTGCTGGTAAGAGAGAAAAAATATTTTGAGATTATAAGTAGAAAAGCAGATTATCTTACTGGTAAGCATACTTGCTTGCTAGGTACAAGGTGCTCCGCATCAGTCGCTTCTGCTTATGCAGTAATGAAGTTTTTTGGTAGATCTGGCTACAGACAAGCAGTGAAAAAATGTATGGCTACAACTCATTATTTGTGTGACAGAATTGTAGAAATAGGTTTGAAGCTTGTTGCTGAGCCCACAATGAATATTGTAGGTATAAAAATAAGTAAGGTGGAAAAAGTTATAAAGGATCTTGCCAAAAGGAAGTGGTATGTATCCAAAGCTTGCAATCCAAAATGCTTGAGAATTGTTGTAATGCCGCATGTAACTAAAAAAGTGGTTGATAAATTCATTCCTGAGTTAGAAAAGGTTTGTAAAATTGTTAAATAATTAGTCAAAAAATTTTTGAGAGGCGCGAGAAAATTGGTACGGAAGCGCTACCTCTGCCATCTTTTATAAAGTTTGTGCTCTATTCCAAGAGCATCTAATATTCTACCTACAACAAAATTGACCAAATCATCAATTCTCTTTGGCTTGTGATAGAATGCCGACATTGCAGGCAGAATAACAGCGCCTTCTTGCGAAAGTTTAGCTAAATTTTGTAAATGTATTGTAGATAATGGCGTCTCTCTTGGCACAATTATCAATTTTTTTCTCTCTTTCAAGCAGACGCTCGCTGCCCTAGTAATTAGATTATCTGCTATACCATTTGCTATTTTAGAAAAGGTAGAAGTAGAGCAAGGCACTATTATTAAGGCGTCAAATTTGAAAGAGCCTGAAGATATTTTAGCAAAAAGATCTTCGTTTTCATAATAATGCTCAGCAAGCTTTATTGCTTCTTTCAATTCATAACCAGTCTCATACTCAAGAAGTTTTTTTGCATTTTCTGATATTATCAAGTGCTTCTCTGCTTTTAAATTCTCTAATAACCTTATTCCATAAATTACGCCGCTTGCGCCTGTAATACCAACAACAACTCTCATTTCATTAAGTATTTCTTTCGTCATTCTTTAGTAACCCTTACAGTTATAGGCCTATGAGCACCACAGGCATCGCATTTGAGAATTAGGACTCTTTCTGCTTTCTCTAGATGGGTATCTGGCTTGTTGCATTCCCAGCAGAGCACGAAAGTTTTAACATAATCTTTGAGCCTTTCTTCAACACTTTCCGCACTAACATTACCTTTAAGCACGGCCCTACGAGCTTCCAAAACGCCTGCGGTACCGAGCTCTCTAAGCAAATAAGCCAACAAATGGTCCTCGCTCCTCCTTATAACTTCTGCGATTTCTGTAAAATTCTTTATTATTGTGGTCTTGCCTTCGTAAAAAATATCGCATTTGGGTACTTCTAGGCGTGACTTCTCTTTTACTTTCTCAGGCAGCCTCTCTCTTGCCCTCTTCAAAAGAGCTCTGTAATCGTAAGCCATAACAAGAAATTAGCTTGCTTGCAGATAAATCTTTTATAACCACAATTACATTACTAAATGTTATGGCACTTTCAATAGAGAGCTTATCTAATGTATGGGAAAGATTGTTCTCAGACTATAAAGGCGAGCTTGCAGATATTTCCAGAGATTTCCCAAACAGAAAATCTATTAATATAAGCTACGAGGCTGTAGCTGAGCATAATTCAGAGCTTGCAGAATATTTGCTTACAAATCCTGAAAAAGTTATTTATGCAGGGCAAAGAGCTCTAAAAGATATTACTGGTTATGATGTACATCTCAGAATAACGAATATTCCTAGGAAGTTGGGGAGAGTGCCTATTAGAGAGTTAAGAGCCGAGCATCTTGGCAAATTCATAGCAGTGGAAGGACTTGTGAGAAGGGCTAGTGAAGTAAGACCAAAACTCATAGAAGCTTCATTCCAATGCCTTCGCTGCGGTGCAGTAATTCGCGTGCCTCAAGAAGAAGAACTTACATTTAGAGAGCCTCTAGAATGCTACAAAGAGCAAAGTGGCTGCGGTAAATCGCAAGCTACTACGAGATTCAAACTTCTAACTGAGAAATCCATCTACGTAGATACCCAAAGATTAGAGCTACAAGAAAGCCCTGAAGGGCTTCGCGGCGGTGAACAGCCACAAAGACTTGTAGCTTATGTTGAAGATGACCTTGTGGGTGAAGTATTGCCCGGTAATAGAGTTGTACTCAATGGTATATTAGGCGGTACTCAGAGAAAAGAAAGGGGTGTGAAGTCAGTATTATTCGATATTTTTCTAAGAACAAATAGTATTGAGGTAGAGGAGCGCGAGTTCGAGGAAATAGCTATAACTCCAGAGGAAGAGCAGGAAATACTAAAGTTAAGCAAAGACAAAATGCTTTATCAAAAAATAGTTTCATCAATAGCGCCTTCAATACACGGTATGGAAATGGAGAAAGAAGCTTTGGCACTGCAGCTTTTCGGTGGCGTACCTAAAGAGATGCCGGACGGTACTAAAATAAGGGGCGATATCCATATTTTACTTGTTGGTGATCCTGGCACTGCAAAATCGCAGCTTTTGCGCTATATTTCTACTTTGGCGCCTCGCGGAATTTATGCAAGTGGCAAAGGCGCTACAGCAGCAGGACTCACTGCTACAGCTGTTAGAGATGATTCATTTGAAGGAAGGTGGACGTTAGAGGCGGGAGCATTAGTGCTTGGCGATAAAGGTATAGTCTGTGTCGACGAAATAGACAAAATGAGTGAACACGATAGAAGCGCCATTCATGAAGCCATGGAGCAGCAAACAACGAGTATTGCTAAAGCTGGTATAACTGCTACACTGCATTGCAGATGCGCTCTGTTAGGTGCAGCAAACCCTAAATTTGGAAGGTTTGAAGAATACAAAGCGCTTGCAGAGCAAATAGAGTTGACGCCAACGCTACTATCGCGGTTCGATTTGATATTCTCAGTTACTGATAAACCAGATACTAAAAAAGATACTGAGATGGCTGAACATATTTTGAGATTGCATCACGCTGGTGAAATTGCATGTTATAGAGCTGAAACAGAAGGAGGTAGATATACCAAAGAAGATGAGGAGCTTGCCGCAAAGGTAGTAAAACCTGAAATAGAGCCTGAGCTTTTAAGAAAATATATTGCGTATGCAAAGAGGACAAAGCCGGTAATGACTAAAGAAGCTGAAGAAACTCTTAAAGAATATTATGTAAGTCTAAGAAGTCAAGGTGAGCAGGAAGGTGCTGCAGTGCCTATAACGCCAAGGCAATTAGAGGCTTTTGTAAGACTGAGCGAAGCTAGCGCAAGGGTAAGACTAAGTGATGAGATAACAAAAGAAGATGCAGAAAGAGCTATAAGACTAATGCATCACTGCTTAACAAGAGTAGCATACGATACAGAGATGCGTAGATTCGATATAGATAAAATTGCAACAGGTATAACAGCACCGCAGAGAGAAAGACTTATAAATGTATTTGATATAATTCGCGAGCTTGTAAGTAAAGATCTTGAAGGCGCTTCCCATCAAGACATAATAAGCGAGGCTGCGAAAGCAGGTATTGCTGAGAGGAAAGCTGAAGAAGTTATTGATAGATTAAAAAGAGAGGGTAGAATATACGAGCGCAAGCCCGGAAAATACACAATAGTGTAATGATATCGTTAAGAGTTTACCGCAAAGGAGAGAATGTTTTACTTGCTGCCTGCGATGCAGAGTTGCTCAATAAAAAAATTTCTAGCTCTAAATTCGAGCTTGAGGTTGGCGAGTTCTACCGTGATAAATTAGTAAATGAAGAAAGGTTTCTAGCGCATTTAGAACTTGCCACTATTATAAATCTAGTAGGTAAAAAAGTTGTTTCTTTAGCTGTAAAAGCAGGGCTTGTAGATAAAGAAAATGTTATTGTTATAAATAAAATACCTCACGCGCAGGCAGTAAAAGTTATAATATGAGCTCAACACAACGCTTGTGCATAGTATGCGGTAAACGAGCTGAGTTATACAACAACTTATGCGAAAACTGCTTTAGAGCTAGAACTAAACTGGTAATAGTGCCTGAAATTTTTAATACTGTTATATGTGCACACTGCAACTCAATGTTACTAGGCAAAAAATGGCTAAAATTTGAAAATTTGAGTAGCGGGATGGCAAGGGTAATAGAGAAGAATATTGAATGGAACGAGCTTTCTAAAGAACGCAAACTAAATTTTAAATTCGATTTTAAAACTGAAATAGCAGATGTAAAAATTTTAGCTGAAGGCACAATTTTAGGACTGAAATTAGAAACGATTGAAAATGCTAAAATAAAATTAAAGAAGGCTACATGCATAGCTTGCAGTAAGAGGTTTGGAGGGTATTATGAAAGTATAGTTCAAATAAGGAGTGATACCGGAAGGCTGAGTAAAGAACAAATTAACGAGAGTTTGAGTTCAGTAAAAAATATAGTTGCTACTCATGATACCAATACATTTTTAACAAAATATGAAGAACTACCTGAAGGCCTGGATCTCTATTTGAGCACTACTGCAATTGGCAGGAAAATAGCAGCTGCAATTGCAAAAAAGTACAA
>JASEFT010000021.1:0-2613 GCA_030018475.1 Candidatus Thermoplasmatota archaeon | reverse complement strand
AAATGTTTATAGAGTGACTTTTAGCGTGAGAATTAGTTGAAAGGTTTTCTCCCTGACTCTATAGCTGTTATGCGCAGGCAAATCAAATCTTCTGCTAGCCGAACTTTGCTTCTAATATCTTCCGCGTCTTGCCGATCTGTGCTTTTGATAGCACTCCCTACAGTACACAGGCCTATCGCCGCTCGGCTTGAAGGGGACTTCACACTCTTTGCCGCAGTCAGCACATATTGCCTTGTGCATTTCTCTTTCTCCGTACATTTTTATTTGGTAAGAGTATGAGAGTTCATTCTATTTAATTTTGCGCAACCTTAATGCGTTTACCGAGCTCGCACGCCCTACATATTGCTTGAGTCGTAGGCTCTTTGCAAATTTCGCATTTCTTTAACTTCGGTTGAGGATGGCTTTTTCTTAGTGCCTCAATAATAGAATCGTAAGTTTTTAGAATGGCATGTCTTGTGCCAGGCGAATGAGATTCTAATTCATAAATTATTTTACGGTATAAGTTACGAATTGCGAGTTCTGCATAAGGACAGGAACTACGATAGAAATTTATTTTATTAAGCAAAGCATAAAGATAATTTTCTTTTTCAGGTATTATTCGTAAAGGAGCTATTCTCGGTATAAGCCCTTTCTGTAAGCTTGCATGAGGTGCTATACGTACTAACTTCTCAATATCGCCTCTTCCGATATTCATTAAAATAGACTGTATAGTATCGTCTAAGTTATGGCCTGTTGCAAGTAGTTGCGCATCGAGCTCTTTAGATTTTTTATTAAGACAATATCTTCTGAAAACTCCGCAGTAGGAACATGCAGAAAGATCTTTTGCAATTTTAGCAATTTCATCCATTTCATAGAAAAAATCTTTGAAAGATATTACGTAATGAGGGACGTCCCACTCTTTGCAGTTCTTCTTTAGCACAGCAATACTCCTATCGCGATAGCCTTTTATTCCTTCATCTACAGTTATAGAAACAAGTTCAAGATTTTTTCGAGAGCCTAAAATTTTTTTCAAAACAAAAAGCAAAACAGTACTATCTTTCCCGCCACTTGTAGCAATAGCAATCTTTTTCATACCTTGTAGGGAGCACTGTCTACGAAACTCTGCTTTAACCCTTTTTTCAAAAAAATCTATAAAATGCTCTCTGCATAAATGCGCTCCTGAGTAGCGAATGAAAGTTATCGCAGGCTTGGCGCATTTTAGACATGCTACCATAGAAGATAGAGATTGAGCTCTAGGGTAAAAAGGGTTTCCGCAAAGCAAAATATATGTGTTTACAAATTATCTATAGCGACGTGAGAGACTTAACTACCAAGCTAAAAACATTGCTTGAAGGCTCTGTGAGGAACAATCTGGCAGACGGAATATTGCTTTCGGGCGGACTGGATACAAGTATTTTAGCATATCTCGGCTCAAAACATAAGCACTTAAAGGCTTTCACTATAGCGATAAACCCTAAAGCTCCTGATATTAAATATTCCACTAAAATTGCAAAAAAACTGAAGCTTAAGCATCACGTTTACTATGGCAGTATAGATAGGCTTCTCCAAACAATGCCTGAACTGATAAAAATTCTCAAAACATTTGATCCCATGGAACTTAGGAATAGTGTGGTTGTCTATCTAGCGCTAAAACTTGCACGCGCTAACCACACAAAATCTATAATGACTGGTGATGGCGCAGACGAGCTTTTTGCAGGCTATTCTTATATGTTCGATAAAAGTGAAAAAGAGTTGCATAACTATACATCGGGACTATCAAAAGTTATGCATTTTTCATCTGTCGAGCTAGGTAGGAGGTTGGGCGTTGAGATCAAAACACCCTATTTAGATTCGAACATAGTTTCCTTCGCTCTAGAACTGGCAAGAAAGTTTAAAATTCAGGCTAGAAAAGGAAAAATCTACGGAAAATTTATTCTGCGCAAGGCATTTGAAAATGCTCTACCTAAAGAAATTATTTGGCGAGTTAAAACACCGATAGAGGTTGGCTCCGGAAGCACACAAATTACAAAAGTTATAGAATCAAAGATATGCGATGGAGAATTTAGGGAGAGAAAAGAAAAATACAATCAACAAGACAAAGTAAAAATTAGGGATAAGGAGCAATTGTATTACTATGAGATTTATAGGTCTGTTGTTGGAATACCATATCCAACAAATCCTAAAAGTAAAAAATGCCCTTTCTGCAACTCTACTATCACCTATGAGAGTAGTAAGTACTGTAAGGTATGCGGTGCTTATCCAATTTAGAAAGGTGTTAAGATGAATGTATACCATATAACTTACACACCAAAGATAAAAACAGCATGCGTTTACTTTGACGGCTGCAATTTTAACTGTCTGGGATGTATTAGGAAAAAAGATTGTTATGATATCCATCTTAGAAATAAAGATGAACCAAAAAATAAAACTCAGCGCTTGAGTTTAGCTCGGGTTTTAAAAATTTTAACTACCCTCAAAGCTGAGAAAGTGATTTTAATGGGTGGTGAGCCGACAATCGATTTGGAGATACTTAAATTAACCGAGATACTACGTGCTTTAGGCATTTACACATATTTACTAACAAACGGTTATATATTGAGTGATGAGCTAATACAAAGTATTAACGAGATTTGC
>JASEFT010000020.1 GCA_030018475.1 Candidatus Thermoplasmatota archaeon | reverse complement strand
TCTTGTCATTTTTTATAGCTCATTAAAGAATTGTACACTTATAAATCGTCCATAAAATTTGAGGAAATTAGTTAAGAGATGACGATTTTTTTTAAGCCCGTTGCATATTTTTAACTCCAAAAAACCACCCGCCACAACAAACCCAAACCTCTTCAAAAAATTCAGCCCCAAAACAGATATCTTTTCCCTCGTGAGTGCTACAACTTTTCGATACTTTTGTTGAAAACACTTGCCTCCTTTAACATCTTTCCTACTCTTTTCCCAAACCTCTCATGTTCAGAAAAAATGCACCCGCAGTACCGCTGCCTGTAAAGTGACAAAGCGCTTGCTAGTTTCTTTCCTTGCTCATGTCCAGCTCTAAAATCTTCATAATAAAATTTAACCCCAAATTCTTTCCCGCTTTTTTCTCCAATCTCTTTTATCAACTCGTGCTTTTGGAAAGGTGATTCAAGTAGGGTTGTAGTAAAAGCTTCAAAGCCTTTTTCTTTCGAAGTCTTTGCAGTTTCTCTCAACCTATGCTCGTAACAGAACTTGCACCTATCCTTTGCATTTACTTGCCCTTTCAAAAATTCCTTCAAATTATATTCATCTTTATAAATAATTTCTACATTTTCAAGCTCTTGATATCTCAGCAAGCTCTCTAATCTAGCCCTGTACTCAAGAAAAGGATGAATATTAGGGTTGTACCAAAATCCTATAACCTCATTTCCCTCTTCTTTCAACTTTTTATGCACGTAGGTAAAGCAAGGCGCACAACAAACATGGGTGAGAATTTTCATGTCTGATGATTCCTTTCTTCTCGTGTCGGTCTTCTAAAATTTTTATTATTATTCATTAATACCTCCCGCACTTAGGATAGGGTTGCTTACTATTTCATAGGCTTGAACTTATATCCGTAATAAATCATTCCTGACTTTCCATCTTCACCAATTTTTCTGAAAGTACTCTCAACTTTCATACCTATTTTTACATTTTCAATCTCTACATCTACAATTTGCCCTGTAACGCGAGCTCCTTCTTTAAGCTCAATGATAGCCATTACATAGGGAACTTGATATTCAAAAGCGTCAATACCATTATGAACAACAGTATAAGTTAAAATTTCGCCTTCTCCGCTAAACTTAAAATCTTTCATTTTTCCTATACTAGCGCGATGGCATTTGGGACATACTATACGAGGAGGAAAATATTTTGTATTACATACAGTGCATTCATTGCCAACAATATTGTAGCGCCTTTGAGTTTCACGCCAGAATCTAGGTACAGGCATTTCTCAGCACCTCCCGAAAATGTGTACTACGCAGGTAGCTCCGCTACCGCCAACATTATGAGTCAAGCCTATTTCTGCATCTTTTACCTGCCTTTTTTCAGCTCTGCCCCTTAACTGATTAACAATTTCTACTGCCTGCGCTATACCTGTAGCGCCAAGAGGATTGCCGCAAGCTTTTAAACCGCCAGATGTATTAATTGGCAATTCGCCACTAAGATCGAAAATTCCTTCTTCTAAAGCTTTGCCGCCTTTGCCTTTTTCCGCAAACCCCAGATCTTCAACTGCTAAAATCTCTGCAATTGTAAAGCAATCGTGAACTTCTGCCACATCTACATCTTTAGGCTCAATACGCGCTTGCTTATAAGCTTGTCTTGCAGCTGCTACAGTTGCTTCAAAAGTAGTTAAAGAGCTTCTAGAATGCAAAGCAAGGGTGTCACTTGCCTGAGCACTAGCTAGAATTTTTACAGTAGTGTCAAGTTTAAGCGATTTCGCTTTTTCTAGACTGCAAAGCACCAAAGCGGCAGCGCCATCGCTTATTGGCGAGCAGTCTAGCACAGTCAAAGGCTCTGCTACATAAGGGGCTTTTAGTACTTGCTCTATAGTAATTTCACTCCTGTATTGTGCATTTGTGTTCAAGCATGCGTTTTTATGATTTTTTACAGCCACTCTAGCTAAATGCTCTCTCGTAGTGCCATATTCATGCATATGCCTCCTAGCAATTAATGCATAGAGTGCTGGAAACGTTAATCCCAGAAGAGCTTCCCATTCCTGGTCACTTGCAGTAGCTAAAGCTTGCGTTGCAATGCTCTCATCCACATCAGTCATTTTTTCTACACCGCCGGCAACAACAATATCGTGCGCACCTGAAACAACTGCAAGATAGGCTTGTCTTAAAGCTACAGCACCACTAGCGCAAGCAGCTTCTACTCTAATTGCAGGTATTTTTTTAGTTGCTAAACCTGCAAAATCAGCGATTAGGGCGGCAACATGCTCTTGAGAAATGAATTGCCCTGCTGACATGCAACCACCGTAGAGTGCATCAATCTCATTACTTGTAACTCCTGCATCAGCTATAGCTTTCAAACCTGCTTCTACAATTAAATCCCTTAAAGATTTATTCCAGAGCTCTCCAAATTTAGTCATTCCTACACCAATAACCACAACTTCTCTCATTTGCTATTCACCAATCCGAATTTTACCTCTTAACTTTGCATAAGTTGCGTAATCTATGAATCTGGCATTTTTTATTATATCTTCAACTTTAGGGTTTCTGTTAATCTTTTCGATATTCTCAGTTACTTTAATATCGAACCCATCGCTACCAGCTCCTGAGCCGTAAGATACTGCGAATATTCTATCATTAGCCTTAGCAATATCTAAAATAGCGCACACTCCTAGCATTGTTGAGCCTGAATATGTATTGCCTATTCGCGGTGTTAGCAATCCTGCTTTTATTTGCTCTTCACTAAACCCTAAAATCTTTGCTACTCGTACAGGAAATTTACCGTTTGGCTGATGGAAAACAGCATATTGATAATCTTCTGGACTACTTTTTGCAAGTTCAAATAATTTTTTACCACATGCTATAATATGCTTGAAATAGGCAGGCTCACCAGTAAAGCGACCTGCGTGGCTTGGATAATTCTGACCTTCTCTACGCCAGAAGTCGGGGGTATCGGTAGTAAAAGATGCTGTATGCTCAATTTCAGCAACTACTGAGTCTTCTCCTATAATAAAGCAAGCGCCTCCTGCGCTAGCAGTATATTCCAAAGGATCGCCTGGAGCACCTTGAGAAGTATCGCTTCCTATAGCCAAACCAAATTTGATCATTTTTGACGTTACAAGCCCAAGACATGTTTGTATCGCCGCTGTGCCTGCTTTGCAAGCAAACTCATAGTCTGCAGCAGTTGAATAATTACTAGCGCCGATTGCTTCAGCAACTATTGTGGCGGTAGGCTTCACAGCATAAGGATGGCTCTCAGAGCCTACATAAATTGCGCCTATCTCTTGAGGATTAATTTTGCACTTTTTTAGCGCGCTTCTAGCAGCTTCTGTAGAAATAGTAGCTACATCTTCGTCAATACCAGGTACGCTCTTGCTTATTATACCTAGCGCTTTACCTATGTTCTCGTCAGCACCCCAGACTCTAGCTATCTCTTTCGCCTCTATTCTATATCTTGGCACATAAGCGCCGTAGCTCACAATCCCAGCCATCTTTCTCACCTAAATTTTTCTATTTTTGATATTATATTTTCTAAACTAAGCTCAGTAACGACGAGCGGGATTCTTTCAAGTTCGCTGAGCTCAAGCGCGAGCTTATCTACTCTTTTAGGCTTTTGATAAACGACCAGAGCAGGCTTTAGAGGATGAGCTCTTATTGCTACCATTGGTGAGCGCCCATACTTAACGCCTGTAAATATGAGTGCTCGTTCTGTAGAATAGCTATAAATTTTAAGATAATCTGAAGAATTAAGGGAGGTGATAGTCTTTAAGCTGTCCAAAATAGTGCAGCCGTGAAGATATCTTTGGGCATAATTTTTACCTGCGATAACCATTCCACCAATAGCTCTAATAAAATCTTTAGCTCTTACTGGTATTAGAAAATCTTTTACTTTAACGGCCAATCCGCCCACTTCTTCTTTGGATATTTTACCTTTGGCTATGCCGAGCTCTGCTAAGGCTTCAACTATTTTCTTTGCTGTTTTAACGCTAGGCGCTTTTCTCCTACCGCTTTCGTAATCGCTAATTACACTCGGTGAAATTTTCAATTTAGCTGCTAGCTCGCGCTGCGATAGCTCAAAAATATTGCGCCATTTTCTTAAAGTCGTGCCAACACTATTAGAGAGTACAAATTCGCTAGCAAGCTTTTCAGCAACTTCCATCTTTCCTCAAAGGGAATGAGTTTTTATCCTATTTAAATGTGTCGTAGATAGAGTTCAACAATTGTCGAATTCTTTTCTCTGCGCTTCAAAGCCTCTTCTTTTTTAACTCTTGCTTTTTCTTATAGCTCCAAATAGTGCAGCCCCCAATCAAGACCACTAAAAAGATAACTATTTAGCCAACCATAACTATTTTTACATTCATAGGCGCTTGGGTCTGTGGGGTAGTTTGGTCAATCCTTCCGGCTTCGGGAGCCGGAGACCTGAGTTCAAATCTCAGCAGACCCATCTCTAACCTTTCTGAGCTAAGGCAATGCCGCCTATGACTAGAGCTGCAAATAAGACAGTATCGTAGCCTATAGTTTCACGGAGCATTAGATAAGAGATTCCAACTGCGAACACAGGCATCAGGTAGATAAAAAGGACTAGTTTTGAAAGTTCTGCGGAAATAAGAACTTTATACCAGAGCCAAGATGCTATAAAACTGGGGAAGAGTGCTAAGAGCAAAATAACAACCCATGCGTGGATTGGTAGAAATTTAATAGAGGCTACAGGCTCTGTGATTAGCGATGCGCAGGCTAAAACTACAAATCCTATCATTATACCGTAACTTAGTATTACAAAGGGGCTGTGTCTCTCTAGCGCTTTTTTTGTGATAATACCTGAGATTGAATAAGAGAGACCTGAGAGCAGTATTAGAAAATTGCCGTAAAATGTGCCTGTAAATTGTATCTGCCCTCCTGTGACTAGCATTACAGCGCCGAAAAGCGCGAGTAGTGCGCCTAAAATCTTTTTCGCGCCCAGAGATTCTTTTAAAAAAATCACTGCCAAGAAGAGTGTGAATATAGGCCCAGAGGATTGGATTATGCTTGAGAGCGAAGCTGTTGTATAAAGCATACCTATGTTTTGTAGAATATTGGGAAGAGCAATTGCAAACAGCCCTATACCTATAAAGAGGATCCAATCTATTTTCGAATGGGTGAAAATATTTTTACCAGATTTTAGAAAAAGAATACCTAAAAGAGGGATGAAAATAAGGTGTCTCAAAGCGCCAAGTAAAATTGGAGTTACATCTCCAAGCGCGATTTTTATCAAAGGATAAGATGCAGCCCATATCAGAACGGCGCCTAGGACCATGAGCAAGGCACGTAAATTGCGCATAATAATTCTTTAAGGGTTGCGAAAACTTAAATGCTTTCACAACGCATTTCCATTCCAAAGCTAAGCGGGTGTAATCTAGCCTGGTTAGGATATTGGCCTTCCACAGCCCTTTTTCTTCTCTTTACAAGAGGAGAAAAAGCGTTGACGGAAAAAGAAGAGAAGCAAGGGTTTGTGAAGCAGCCCCCTTAAAAGTACGAAGGTTGCTATCGCAACTACGATTGAAATTCAAAAGCAAAGAACGTAGAATTACGTAAGTAATTCTAAGCACTTCTTTTTCGCCACTTGCTGAAAATAGCCAAATACTCGGGTTCGAAGATTTTGCGAGGCAAAATCCGAGAGAAGATGAAAACTTGCGCAAAATCGAGAATCCCGACACCCGCATATAACAATCTCCTTTTCTTATAGAGATACAGGGGGCAGTTGGAGCGGGCGAGACCGAACTGGGTGCGAAAGCAGGCCTAATACTTAAAGACTGCTGAAGAAATGTTAAGAAGGTTATGGAATTTAAATAGATCAAATATATACTACAGAAGAGAACTGCCAACGAAATACGCTGCTGAAAATATGCATCTCCTAGCCAGCTCTTTACACAACCACATTTTGAGTTTGGATAAAAATCTCAAGAAAGAGTGTGTCTGCTAGAGAGAAAAAATTTACATTGCTCCGCAATCAAAATTTTTTATTTTTGGCGAATTGCCAGCAAGCGAGCAAATCGCCATAGTAAATTCGCAGAACATGCCACCTATCTATAGTTCATGCTATCCGAACTAATAGTTCACGATCTACGAACTAAAAGTTCATATATTATGAACTCCGTTCTAAGCATATGAATATACAAGTTCTATTTTCATCGCAAGAAAGGGTGCGTATTTTAGATTATGTGCTCATACGCCAGAATGTGAAAGTGAGCGAGAAATGAAAGAAACACAATTGAAAATAATGATGTGGGTATTTATCGTTATAGGATCGGCATGCTGGATTATTGGTTTTTTAATGCATAACTGGATGACTACAGTATGCGGATTAGCTTTATTAATTGGGGCAATGGGAGCTTATACGAATATAAGAATAACTAGGATTGAAGAGAAACTAGGAACGAAAGAAAGAGCAAAGGGGGATTAAAGAATCAATAAAACCTTAAGCCGATAATGTATAGCAGCCGACACCGTATAACAGGTGTAAAAGACTACGCTTCGCCCAAATTGCCTTCGGCAACTTCTTTTATCCGCAAAGCGTTAAGTGAAATTCCGAAGCCCGCTATAGGAGGGATAAAAAATGAACGGAATTAAACATATAATGAAATCGTGGGAAATTAAATACGGACAAATACTGATCGGTGTTGAAGATTATAACCAAGCAATAAAATTATTCAGCAGGTATCTCGACCAAGCTTTCGAAATAGAAACACTTGGTGGGGTTTTTAGAGGTAAAAAGTTCTTACATTATAAGAATAACAGAATATTAAGACTTGCATGTAAGCCATTTTTTGAAAAACTAAAAGAAGGGGATATCATATACCTTCAGCCTTCTACAGAAAATGCTATAAAATATCTGGGGGCGGTATCGTTGAGCCCACAGAGCCGCCGGTCGTAACGGAATTACCACTAATAAAAAAATTGCGTGTAGCACAGCGTGATAGCGAAAATCCCTCTATTTTTGAGAAAGCGTTAGTCGAAGCTTTTAAGGCTTTAGGATTTTCTGCTAAGCATATGGGTGGAAGAGATGAGCCTGATATTTTTATCAACGACGAACTCAATATAATTCTCGATTCCAAGACCACGAAAGAAGGTGTAATAACAGAACGATATATTAATTTTGATGCAATGGACAGATATAAAGAAAGTGAAAAATATCGAGCGAAACATATAGGCGTAGTGGCTCCTGGATTCTCAGAAGGGTATATTAGAGAAACCGCTAAAAAGAGGGGAATCGTGCTTATTGAAACTGAGGCAATTTGCAGGCTTTTACAAAATCATGCTACCTATCCGTATGAGACGAAGCGAATCGTAGAGATTTTATTCGACTCTAGTAAGAGCATGATTACTCCAGAGGATATTCCACCGTCCACAATCGACCAAGAAAAGTTAATAGACGTTGTTGCTAAAACCCTACCAATTTTAAAACACTTTGAGAAAGCCAATATTGCGACATTTTCGGGTAATGACTTACGTATAGCACTCTTAGGACAAGGATGTAATTATGATATAGATGAAATAGAGAACGCCCTAAAATTTTTATCTACAAAACCATTTAGTATTTTACAAAAACAACACGATAAATATTCTCCAACCGATAACATCGATTCAATACTAAAGAAAGTCGTTCTACTAATACAAGCATTTAATAAGATGGAGAGGTAGGACATGAAAAAAGCGGGGCTCGGAACTCTTCGCAACCCTTCGGGTTGCTCGCCCTCGCTACCGCTCGGGTCACTTAACACGGTGTATGCGGTTCGCTACGCTCACCCAAATTCCGCCTTCGGCAGAACTTCGCATACGCCCCAACCGTTAGGCGAAATCCAAATATATCCTAAAGAATATATAGCATATAATGATATCCGAGAAAGACAAGAATATAATATTAACGTACGCAAAAAAGTATAAGTTAGAAAAAGTTATTCTTTTCGGTTCATCGAAAGATAGGATAGATGCGCGAGATATAGATATAGGTGTAAAAGGTATAGTTCCTAGGTTATTCTTCGATTTTTGTTGGGAGTTATATAGAGATTTATCCAAACCTGTGGATGTTATTGATTTAAGTAAAAAGTGTTTATTTAATAAACTTATAGAAAAAGACGGACTGGTTTTATATGGCTAGCGTAAAAGAAAAAATTTATGCGGAGATGGAAAATATAACAAAAGTTTTGACCGAATTAGAAAAGGTGAAAGACAGGCGCGGTAAAGAACTCGTAGTTCTTGTAGGAATAGGAGCGTATCTTCAAAATATCTATACAGGGATGGAAAACATTTTGAAACAATTATTATCGCACAAGAGCATATCAATACCTGATACCCCTACATGGCATAAAGAGTTATTGAATTTGGCTGTTAAGCATAATTTTATAACGAAGAAAACAGCAGACAAATTAGGTAGGTATCTATTCTTTCGCCATTTCTTCACGCATGCTTACGGTTTTCTAATAGATGAAGGAAAATTAAAGCCTTTAATGGACAACATCTCTGACATTTATTCTGAGTTTAAAAGAGAAATAGATAATTATCTCGCAAAGATTGAAGAATGAGCAAATACAAGTTTCATGGACTTCGCATAACAGCCGAGTATCTAGCTTCGCTCCCGTTGGTTGCTCCGACCCAAATTTTTGCCTCCAGCCTTCCTTCAGCAAAAACTTCTTTTATGCTGGAAACGTTATCTGATATTCGGTTTATAAAGTCGAACAGACATACAGGTAAGGAGGTCTCAAAATGAGCAAGCAGAAAATGGAGAGGCTGGAATCGAATGGAAAATGCAGTTTTTGCGGAGACACCTTCTCAAAATCTGCAATGACTAAACATCTGAAGTCATGTAAGCGAAGAAAAGCTGCGTTAGAAGCATCATTGGAGGAGAAGGGGCATTCAAAAACAAAAATCTTTCATATTGTGGCGGAAGGGCGCTACCTGCCCGAGTATTGGTTGCATCTCGAAGCACCAGCCAATGCAACACTTGAAGACCTAGATGATTTCCTCAGAGATATCTGGGTAGAATGCTGCGGACACATGAGCGCATTTACCATTCAGGAAGCAAGATACATAACCGGTGCAGGGATAGATTCAATGTGGGTAAGTATAGGTTTTGTTTCTGGTGGAAGGGATATGGATATTGCTTTGGGCAAAGTACTTGCTCCAAGGCTGAAATTCTATTACGAATACGATTTCGGGACAACAACTGAGCTTGCATTGAAAGTCGTGACAGAACGCGAAGGTAAAATCGGAGGCGCGCCGATTCAGCTACTAGCAAGGAATGACCCGCCTTCGCTAGTCTGCATCTCTTGTGGAAAAATTGCTACGTGGGTCTGTCGTTCTTGTCCTTGGGGCAAAGGATGGCTTTGCGATAGGTGTGCTCGCAAACATGAGTGTGGCGAAGACATGCTCCTGCCAGTAGTTAATTCTCCGCGTGTCGGAATATGTGGATACGGGAGAATAACATGATTCGTACCGAACGTCAGATAACACAGCATATACGCTACGGGCTATAGGTGAGGTAAAATGACATCCTCCACACCGTAAACGGTGTGGTTTCCTAGACTGCGAACTGCTTTAGTGTGGTCTGATGCAACTCTTTTTGTCCTTTCACATACTCGATAGTCGTTTTTAAATCTGTACCTCCAATGGTTCTGTAAAACTTACCTCTGCTCCAAAAGTGGCCTCTTGGATATCGTAATTTAAAACCTGGTTCTTTTCTAAACAACGCGACTCCTCTCCCAACCTAAAGGTTGGGGTTTCCTTGTGTGATCGCTATGAAATTTTGTCCTTCAGGTCGCCTAACAGCGAATAAAAGGAAAATCAAAGATTTCCTTAAATTGCTTTCGGCAACTTCTTTTATCCGCAAACGTTATCTGTAATTCCTCCCAATCAGCGCCACTTTTATAACCTTTTACCGCTTTTCTCTATACGCGACTTTTAAACTCTTTTTTTACCTTAATATCACAGCACTCTCAGGACAGAGCTCGTGGCAGCAGTAGCACTGGATACATTTCTTTTTGTCTAGGATAGGGAATTTGTTTTTTGAAAGCGCATTTACAGGGCATGAGTTCACACATAACCAGCATTGCCTACATTTTTTTGGATCCACTTTTGGGAAGACGTTCTTGCTGAGCTCTGAAACCGGTTTCTTAAAATCAATTCTTACTTTTTCTAATTTCTCGCCTACAACCTCAATTTCCTCAGGTTCAAAAAGTTTCCTCCTCAGCGCTTCCCTGATAACATATACCCCGAGAGGGTTGTAGCCAATCAGCTTGCAAGCTACGAAATCGAGTGCTAAGCAATCTTCGCTTGCCAGAATTAAGTTTGTGGCTATAGGTTTGCCTGCGCTGGGGCCATTTCCTTCCATTCCAACTACTCCATCCATAATTGCGAGTTTTGGCTTTATTATCAGTAAGATATCTAGAAGTAAATTTGCAAATTTACTAGGCTCTTGCGCAAGTCTATGCGCTAAATTTTTCCAATCGCCCGGCAGAGCGCCGAAAAAATTCTTTACAGCGCCCGTATAGAGCATGTAAGTATGGGTTTTTAGTTTAGGTAGTGATACTACAATATCTGCATCAAACAAAGGTTTAGCTAGAGGTAAAGCTCTTCCGACAGCTTGAATCGCTGTTTTTGTTGTAGGCATTCGCTCGAAATTTATAATCTCTATATCATTCTCAGAGCATATTTTTTTAATACCGCAGACCTCAAAAGCTCTTTCAGTAGTATCAACGCCTCCGGAACTTTCGCCTACAACAGGTATTGCCCCTAGCTCTTTCACAAGCTCTGCAACTGCTTTAACAATAATGGGATGCGTGGTCACGGCATACTCAGGCTCTTTCGCTAGGAGGAGATTGATCTTGAGAAGCGCTTTTTGGGTTGGTTTTATTATTCTCTCCACTCCACCAATAAGCTCTAAAGCTCTGTGGATCGAAGATTTAACTTCAGCTTGCGCGTAGCTTTTGCATTTCACTAGCGCTACTTTTACCATATCAATAAAAAGGATATATATTGAGAGTAATTAATGTATTGATGAGCGCAAGAAGATTTGGATGGATTATCGTTATTACAATATTGTTATGTTCAACCAGCGCGGTGAGTGCCGATTCTGAGAATAATTCGCCTAACGATCTTTTGGAAGATGTCTCTGAAAATAACATTAGAGAATATATCCAAACTCTTCAAAGTTTCGGCACAAGATATTCTTTTTCTAATAATTCAACCCTAGCTGCGAAATGGCTCTTTGAAGTGATGAACGGGTTCGGGCTGTGGGTAGAATATGATGAATTTGTTTATAATAATGTAACCCTGAGAAATGTTATTGGTACACTTAATGGTAGCTCAGCTCAAACGTTCATTCTTAGCGCTCATTACGATACTATAAATTTATTTGATGAGGTAAAGTCACCATCTAATCCTAACGCTCCGGCTCCAGGTGCAAATGACGATGCATCTGGCATAGCTGTGGTTTTGGAGTGTGCGCGAGTATTAGCTTCAGCTAAGTATAACCTTAATGCAAGTATTCAGTTTGTTGCGTTCTGTGGAGAAGAGCAGGGGATGAAGGGCTCTGAGCATTATGCTGAGAGATTGGTCTCAGAAAATAAAACATTAATTGGGATGATTAACCTTGATATGGTTGGCTATCCGCACAACTCAAATTTAACGTTAACTTATAATTACGATTCTGATTGGCTTGCATCTGCTATAGAGCAAGTATGCTTGGAGAGCCGGATTGGGCTTTCTATTCGGAAATATTTAGATGCTCAGGCAGTATGTGATCAGGCACCTTTTTGGAAAAGAGGTACGCCAGCAGTCCTAGTAAGCGAGGATTACTATAGAAACTTATGGAATTTTTCCTATCCTTACTTACATTCTGCAAACGATACCTCAGACAAATTAAATTTTAGTTTTATAGCCGAAGTCGCTAGACTCTGCACTTTTGCTGTTTTACAAATCAGCTCGCTCCATGAGCTAGAGCTTAAAAATATTGAGCTCTCTACTTTAGAGCCTTATCATAAAGAAACTATTTGTGTTTCTATCACAGTACGAAATTATGGTGCGGCTACAAACGCAAGTCTAAAAATCTATGACTATTCTCGTAGCACTACAAAATTAATTTATTACGAAAATATTTCTGTTGATGCCTATACTATCAAAACGCTTTCTTTTAATTATACTTTCTTAACTCCAGGCAGGCATTTGATTTGTGCTGTAATTGAAAATTCCACTTACGCTGAGCTGAACATTTATAATAATATAGGATATAGAATAATAGAGTGCAGAGCCGCAGAAAAAATTTCAACTACTTTGAGCTTACTTTTGTGGCTCTTGCTTTTTGGCGCGCTTGCAGTAATTCTACATTTCTTCGTTAGGATCTAGCTTGGCATTTAGAAGTCTAATATTGTCATTTATAACGCAGCCATCGCCAAGCACAGTATCCACAAGGGTAACTTTATTACCTACTTTACAGCCTTCGCCCAAAATTGAGCGCTTTATTACCGAGTTTTTGCCTATCTTTACGTTAGCCATGAGTACTGAGCTATTAATTGTGCTGCCTTTGCTAACAGTTACATTATTCCCAAGACATGAGTATTCTTGAATAGCACCGTCAACTTCACAGTTATTACCTATTAGAATATGATTTTCTAGAGACGCTCTTCTACCGAGTTTTGTATTGATACCAACTTCTTTATCTATTTTTTCAAGCAGTATTTTATGCGCGTTAATATAATCTATAGGCCTCCCGGTATCAAGCCAGTAGCCCTCGAACTCGTACCCGTACATGCGCTTATCTAAAACTATAGGAAAAATTTCCCTTTCCATAGATACGAATTTGTTGCTTGGAATATAATCTAAAATCTCTAGCTCTAAAGCATAAGCGCCTGCATTGATAAGATTAGAGAATGCTTCCTCGCGCTTAGGCTTCTCTTGGAACCTCAGTATTCTTTTATCCTTGTCTAATTCCATTACACCGAACTCTTCTGGAAACTCTACAGGCCATGCTGATATTGTTGCTATTCCTTTATTAGCGCGATGGAATTTAATGAAATCAGAAAGGTCAATTGAAGAAATAACATCTACATTAAGAACTAAGAAAGTATCTGATAAATAATTTTCTACGTTTTTAACAGCTCCGCCGGTGCCTAAAGGCTCTTTCTCCTCAATACATATAATTTCCTTGCCGGAATCAATACTTTTTAAAAAATCTTCTACCATGTTTCTAAGATAGTTCAAAGGAATTATTACTTTATCAACTTCTTTAGGAATGGTTTCTAGAAATCTCTGTATCATAGGCTTGTTCAAAATAGGTAGTAAAGGTTTAGGCCTTGTATAAGTCAAAGGTCTCAACCTTGTGCCTAAGCCGCCCGCTAAAATTACAGCCTCCATATTATTTCTGGGCTATGCTTACAACGTTGTTGCCTCTCAGTATTGTAGTACCCAGCCTTCTTGTACGCTCTGCAGTCTGCTCCTCCACATCTTCAAGTACTAAATTCATATATTCGTCATAGCCTACAAGTTTGCCTTCTAGTATGCGATTGTCTTTTAGAAGTAAGCTAATTCTGGTATCAAGCGCTTTTTCCAATACACTCATTGGTAGTACCATTTTTTCATCACATTGAGCTTAACTCCATTTATCGTAGCAAACAATCTCTTCAAGCTGTTTTCTAGCCCTTGCTTCTGGAACTTCGTTTGCATAGCCTAAAGGAGTTAGCGCAACTACTCTTATATTTGCAGGAATGCCTAAAACCTCTTTTACTTTCTCTTCTTTAAAACTGCCTACCCAGCAAGTAGCGAAGCCTTCTTCAGTCGCTTGGAGCATAATATGCTCAAACGCAATTCCCAAATCTAGTAACCAGCTTGAAGTATAGCCTCCTAGAAATGCAAAAGCCTCATCCGGTAAAGCGCATGCCACTATTACCACAGGCGCCTCTGCAATAAATTTCTGATTGTTGCAAGCGCCTACAAGTTTCCTCTTTGTTTCCTCGTCCCTCACTACAATAAATTTCCAAGGCTGTAAATTTTTGGCTGAAGGGGCTAGTCTTGCAGCACTCAATACTTTTCTCAACTTATCCTCAGGTATAGGCTCCGACTTATAGCTCCTTATACTGCGCCTTGCTTTTATAGCTTCGTAAACTTCCACTGAGGAAATATAATGAGTAAAGGGAATATTAAACTTGCTGGTTGCTTAGTGCTGTTCAGTTTTGCGCTTCTTTAATCTTCCTATTTCACCAAACTCCTCTAAGCTTAACTTCTTTTATATATTCTTTAGCCCTTTCTGCGATTTTTTCTAGTTTTTCCTTAGAATAAGGCTGGAGCTTTCTTAGCTCTTCGTTACGAGCTTCTGAAGGTACAAATTGTTGAAGGACGTATCTTTTGCACCCTTTTATACAGTTTGCAATTTCTAAAATATCATTCTCATCTAAAAGCGTTGGCACAACTGTAGTTCTAAATTCGTAATCTATGCTCGAGTTCATCAATATAGAAATTGATTCTTTGATTTTAGCAATAGGCGCATTTACGCGAGTAACTAGATTGTATTTTTCAAAAGGGGCTTTAAAATCAAGCGCTACATAATCTACAAGTTTTTCTATAATTAACTTTTCAATCATCTCTGGTACAGAGCCGTTAGTATCGAGTTTAATGCCGAAGCCAAGCTCTTTTAATGCACTAGCAAACTCAGGAAGGTCTTTGTAAAGAGTCGGTTCTCCGCCTGTAATGCATACTCCGTCAACAAAATCTTTCCTTTCAAGCAGAAATTTTTTTATCCTTTCAAAACTTATTTCTCCAAATTTTTCAGTGTGCTCAATTAACTGCCAGTTCTGGCAGTAAGGGCATGAGAAATTGCACTTGGGCACAAAGAGCACTGTAGAAATTTTACCATCCCAGTCTAGAAATGAAGTCTCAACTATTCCTTTGATTAGCATTTGCCTTTTTTAAATTGAGTTGGAAGATTAAATGCTTAAGCTCCTCCTTAGCCTGTAAAATACTTTGCCATTTTTTCAGCTCTTTATCGTTATCATCTACTAACACTATTGTAGGAGTTAGAGTTACTTGATGGTAGCAAGCTTCGGCTAGACCTTCTACAGTATCAATATTAAATTCTGCTACCTCAATACTACTCGCTCTGCATATTTCTTTAGCTTGCTCGCATTTTTTACAGCCTTCTTTCCAGAATAATTTGAGTAACATAAGATTATAACTGTTTGGAAGATAATAAAAGTTTATATACAGGTTATTACCTTAATAATAGTTGGTGATAAGGGGATGGGGTTCCTCGCAACAATAAAAAAACTATCGTTAAGCGGGTTTTTAAGAAAATTTTTCAGAAGGAAGCATTTAAGAATAGGAATTTATGGTCCGCCAAACTCAGGAAAGACAACTCTAGCAAATCGAATTCTTAGAGACTGGACTGGTGAGGTAATGGGTCCAACTTCGCCGATACCGCACGAGACAAGGCGCGCTAGAATGAAGAACAATGTGGTAATACAAGCTGACGGCACTTCTTTAAGACTGGATATTGTTGATACCCCTGGTATAGCTACTAAAGTAGATTTTCATAATTTTATGGACGTTTATGGTCTAACTGAAGATGAGAGCAGGCGCAGAGCCAAAGAAGCTACTGAGGGCGTTATAGAAGCTATAAAATGGCTTGATAGTATTGACGGCGTACTACTTGTTATGGATACTGCAGAAGACCCTTTCACTCAAGTGAACATTACAATACTTGGCAATTTAGTTGCTAGGAAGCTACCCCTACTTATAGTAGCGAATAAAATAGATTTACCTAACGCCTCGCCGAGCGTTATAAGGGATGCGTTTCCACAACACCCTGTTGTGCCTGTTTCTGCACTTACAGGCTATAACGTAGATACGCTTTACAGAAATATGGTGAGGTATTTTAGGTAAGAGGTGCTGAAAAAGAAAATGTTGCGCAAAGAAGATGGCGTGAGAATAAATTTGATCTCGATGCAAAAGATGAACGAGTTCACAACTCCTGAGAAGATCAAATTCATAATAGATGAAGTAAAGAGCGGTACAGTGCTTGTACTAGAGCGCGGGCTTTCGCCGATTGAAGAAATCCAGTTAATAGAGAAGACAATGGGCGAAATAGACAATGAGACTTTTATAGGCATAGAGATAGAGCGCTATGCAGAGAGCGATATTAGAAGGAATTGGCTGAGTCGCATTTTCAAGAGGACATTGCGCACTTCAAGAATGACTGTTATAGGGCCTGCCCACTTACTCAAGACAATTCATAAAGATAGCAAAGTTATAGAGGCAATGATACTCACAAGAAAAGCTGTTGTTGGAGAGCTTTGAAAATGCCACATCAGTGTTTGAAATGTGGTGAGAGCTTCCCTGAAGGGTCAAGCAACATTTTAAAAGGCTGCCCTTTCTGCGGCGGTACAAGATTCTTTTTTACAGAAAGACCTTTGGGGAAGGAGGAGCGCGAGAAACTAACTGAGCTTGCTAGTAAGGATATTAAATTCTTGGTTAGAGATATTCTCACAAAAGAGCCTAAAATTGCAGAAAAAGCTGTTCGCGAAGAGTGGCTTCAGTACGAGCCTGAAAAGCGAAGAGGCGAAGTTATAGAGGCAAAAGAGCGAAGAATACTGGGAGTTAAGAAGGTAAAGAAGCAGCGAGCGAAGCGTGAGGTTGAGAAGCTCGTACCTAAAATTACTCAGAAGAAGTCTACAGGAGATGAAGTAATTAAACAGCCTGAGGTTGTCAATATTTTAGAAAGCGGAGTTTACGAAATTGACGTGGAATCGCTCTTGGAGCGGTCGCCTGTGATAGTAAGGAAAGATGGTACTTACCTCATACATTTACCTTCGCTTTTCGAAAAATTGCTTGCTAGAAAGTAGATTTCCTTTAGAGTGAAATATTCAGGCCCTTTAGGAGTGAGAACGCTCTTCTTTAATTTTATAGAGCTTATTTCTAGCTCGCCAAACTCTTTATCCCTGTTTTTCCTAATTAGAGCTTGAAGTTTTTCTCTGTCTCTTAATATTTTCACCCTTGCGATCGTTGCATGTGGTGAGAAAGCTCTAGCCTCTTTTTCAAAGCCTAAAGCTTGTAAATTCTCATTTAAATAATTTGCGATCTTAGGTAAGCTTTCCGGGCTTTCCAGCCCTATCCAAATGACACGGGGTCTGTTTAAATTTGGAAATGCTCCTGCACCTTTAAGTCTGAGCTTGAATTTCTTTACTCCTTCAACGCTTTTCTCCATTATTTCTTCGATCTTTTCTAGCTTGCTCTCATCTACATTACCCAAGAATTTGAGTGTTAGATGCGCTTTTTCAGGCGCTACAAGTCTTAAACCCTCAATACCTTCAAGCTCTTTTCCAAATCTCACCAGCTCAGGTAGCGCGCCTATATCTACAGATATAAATCCTCTAAACACGACTTCGAAAAAACTACTATAAGAGCTTAACCTTTGTGGCTTCGCAATGTTTATATAGTCGGAACGCTACAATATTAGAATGTGACTTATAAGGGGGCTAAAAAAGCAGAAAAAATGAACGACGGTTTTAAAATAATTACAATTGAGGATTTAGCTAAAGCAATCAGAAACAATATTGATAAGAGAGGGCTTACCGAAGAAGATGCTGTGAGAATGGCTCGTCATGTACTCAACTTCTTCGGATTTAACGATAGAATCATAGATAATGTATTGGAGCCTGAGGATAGAGACGCTTTTTATACTCTTGAGGAGTATGGTTTGCTGCTCACAGAGCGTGAAGAGGTCACACTTAACGACGGTAGAGAATGGCGAGTGCATTATTGGCGACTGCATAAAGATAAAATTTTTGAGACTGTAAAAGTTGCTAAAGAGCTGGAAAAGAAAAAAGGTACTGAAGATTATTCTGTTTACGACGAACTTCCTGAAGAGGTTTGGAAAAGGTAAAAATGCCTGAAAGAAAAGGTAAAAAGAGAGAAGGTTTCCATTCTGCAGCAGGGTTGGTTAGATATTTTGATGCCGAAGAAGAAGTAGCGCTAAAAGTAGATCCAAGATTAGTTATAGGGCTGTGCATAGGCATTGCAGTAACTGTGGAACTTGTTAAGAGGATGTGGCCTCTATAAGAGAGCTAAATTTTAGCTTGGGTAGTGAAATTTGCTAACTCTCCTAAAAGATATGTACTTTCGGCTTTTGTTATTTTCGTGTGTACAAACTTGCCGAGCGCTACACTTTCTTTTAGTACTACGGGCTTATAGCAAGAAGTCCTTCCTACGAAGGTATTGTGCTTGCCGCGCTCCGTAACTAATATTCTCTGCTCGCTGCCCACATACTTTTCAAAATTTTCTTTGCTTATCCTTAGCCTCAGCTCTGATAGCTCTTTTGTGCGCGCCTTCACTACTTTAGAATTCACTCTCGGCTTTAAATTGAATGCTTTAGTATTTGCTCTTGGAGAGAATGCTTTTATATTCACAATATCCGGCTTTAGCGCTTTGATCAAGCTCACTGTCGTTCGATGGTCTTCTTCTGTTTCGCCAGGAAAACCTACAATTAGGTCTGTAGAAAGTGTAAGATTAGGAAAGTTTCTTCTAAACTCAGCTACTATTTTCATAAAATCCTCGATAGAATAGTTACGAGCCATTTTATAGAGTATTCTCTGGCTGCCTGACTGCAGAGGTAAATGCAAGAATTTATAAACTTTTTCGCTGTCATAGCATGAAATTAATTTCTGAAGTATAGGAATAGCTGTGTTTACATTCATCATTCCTATTCTAAGTCTAAACTCATACTCAAGAGCTGCAATTTTACTAACAAGTTCCGGCAAACTACTGCCAATATCCATACCGTAGCACGCAGTATCTTGGGCTGCAAGTCTAAGTTCTCTGGCGCCTCGCTCTAAAGCTAGATGTGCCTGCCTTAAAACATATTCTACTGCCTTACTTCTCAACTCGCCCCTTGCAATTCTAGTAATACAGAAGCTGCAGGAGCCTAAACAGCCTGTAGCAATAGGTATTACAGCAGAAATTTCTTTTCTTCGCTGTTTGGGCGCTTGCATTAAATTTGCGCTTGTAAAAGTTTCTAAAATATTTTTGAATTTTTCTAGCTCCTGTGCAGGCAGAATTACACTTTCAGGAGCTAGCTCTGTAATTTTATTACCTGCAATACTTGCCAAGCAGCCTGAAACAACGAAAGGCTTTCCCAATCCTTTTAGCTTCTCTATTCTCGTATACATTTTGCGTTCTGTGCTCTCTATAACTGCACAGGTATGCAAAACCAGAACATCTGCCTCGCTTTCATTTGCTACCTGCTCAAAACCTATTTCCTCTGCTAACTGCTGCATTAACTCTGCTTCCCCGTAGCTAAGACTGCAGCCGTGTGGCTCTATGTAAATGCGCATATAAGTGCCAATAAACTTTTCGATATTTAATATTTGTTTTTGCAAGAAAAATATATCTGCCCATAAGATGTTTACTTTTTATATGACTGCACTTGAGGTAAGTAAGGAAATAAAAGTTGCGAAGAAGCTCGAGCCAAGGCTCATAGCTGGAATATTAATAATTATTGCTGCAGTAATAAACATCATTGCTAGAATAGATATTGGCACGAGAGGCTGGACAATAGATGGCATAATTACACTGATAATCTTCGTTTCAGGCATTGTCCTTTTAAAATTCGATAAGTGGCTACCTTTTGGAGCTTTTGGGTTTGCATGCTCTATTATAGGAATATTCTATCCTATAATCAAACTCTATATTTATTGCACAATAATGCCGGTAGTGACAGAACTATCTTCACAAGAATTGCTTCCTGTAGGATTGCCTGTCTTTATCACTACATCTGCTATTTCTGTATGCGCAGTCGCTTTTATATTGACGTGGAAATTTTCTAAGAAGTGATTTTGAACTCTTTCGCTGCTTTTACCAGCCCTAGGAATAGAGGTGCAGGAGCAGTTAATCTTGACTTGAACTCAGGATGAAATTGACTTGCTATAAAATAGGGATGCTCCTTTAACTCTAATATTTCCATTCTTTTTCTGTCTTGCGATTTACCTGTAAAGTTCAATCCTGCATTTTCTAACTTTTCTATGTATTTGGGATTTACCTCGTACCTGTGCCTATGGCGCTCGTATATTTTAGTCTTTTTGTAGAGTGAATAAGCAAGAGAGCGCTTCTTTATTATTATTGGATGAGAGCCTAAGCGCATTGTACCGCCTAGTTCTTTTACTTTACGCTGACTTGGAAGGATATCTATTACTGGGTGAGATGTTTTTTTGAATTCAGTGGAATTAGCATCTTTTAGCCCTAGCACGTTTCTAGCATATTCTACAACAGCTAGCTGAAAGCCGAAGCATACTCCTAAAAACGGTATTTTTTTCTCTCTGGCATATTTTATAGCAATAGTTTTCCCTTCACTGCCTCTTTCTCCAAAGCCACCTGGAATTATTATGCCATGCACCCCCTCCAGCAGAGCGGTTTCGCCTTTTTCTAGCTCTTCAGCTTCAATCCACTTTATATTCGATTTTATACCAGTTTGAGCACTGCAGTGATTTAAACTCTCAATATAGCTTATATAAGAATCTTTAAGATGGACGTATTTACCTACTATCGCTAATTCTATCTCACTATCAGGATTGAGAATTCTATTTGTAAATCTTTCCCATTCCTCTAAGTCTTTCTTCCGTTCCTGCAGTCCTAGCTTTTTCAGCAAATAGTCAGTTAAATGCTGATTCTCAAGCTCCATGGGTATTCGATAAATTGTTTTTGTATCAGCTACGCTCACTACCGCTTCTAAAGGCACGTCGCAAAACAAAGAAATTTTTCTTTTTACCTCGTAATCTAACTCTTTTTTAGCTCTTCCTACAATCAAATCAGGCTGTATGCCGAGCGCTCTTAATTCGCGCACAGAATGCTGTGTAGGCTTGCTCTTCTGCTCGTCAACAGGTCCTACTACAGGCACTAAAGTTGTATGCACGAAAACGCAGTTCTCTTCACCGCCTACTTCTCTATGAAGCTGTCGCACTGCTTCTAAAAAAGGCATGCTCTCAATATCGCCTACAGTACCGCCAAGCTCTACAAGCACAATATCAGCTTTAGAAGCGCTTGCTACCTTCTTCAGCTCTTCTTTTATCTGATTTGTTATATGAGGAATTATTTGTACAGTCTCCCCCAAGTATAGACCTTTCCTCTCTTTTTCAATTACAGCTCTGTAAATTTTGCCTGTCGTAATATTATGAGTACTTGTTAAGTTCACTTCTAAAAACCTTTCGTAGTTACCTAAATCAAGGTCTACCTCGCTGCCATCTTCTAAAACAAAAACCTCCCCATGCTGATAGGGATTCATTGTGCCTGCGTCGCAATTCAGATAAGGGTCTATTTTGATAGCTGTGACTTTAAAACCTCTTGAGATAAGCAATCTGCCAATACTTGAGGTTGTTATTCCTTTTCCAAGACCTGACAAAACTCCGCCCGTGATAATAATATACTTCACGGGATGTAAAGATAGATTTGCAAATGTATAAATGTTTTGGAAAAAACAGTACTTCCGAAGGTTTACTAAAATATTGTTTCTTTTACCGTTCAGTAATT
>JASEFT010000019.1 GCA_030018475.1 Candidatus Thermoplasmatota archaeon | reverse complement strand
CTTTCTTTCTTTTAGAAAAAGAAAGAAACTCTTCAGGGAAAGAAAGAAAAGGGAAGATGGGGAAAAGGGGAGAAAACCGTAGGTTGTCTCCCCTTTGTCTTAGAAAAATGATATACGAATTTGGAGGTAAAGTTCCTAAAATAGGCAAAGGCAGTTATGTAAATGACAGTGCAGAAATTATCGGGAATGTTAGTATAGGTGAAGATTGCTTCGTTGCCCCCGGTGCCAAGCTAAGAGGCGATTACGGCGCTATAAAAATAGGCTCTAAAACAAGTGTGCAAGATAACTGTATTTTGCATGCAAGACCCGAGAGTGAATGCACTGTAGGCAACTATGTAACCTTAGGGCATGGCTGTATATTGCATACATGCCGAATCAAAGACTATGCTGTAATAGGTATGGGCGCTATAATTAGCGATTTTGCGATAGTGGGCGAATGGTGCGCTGTCGGAGAAGGTGCTGTCGTAAAAAGCAATCAAGAAATACCTGACGGCAAAATTGCAGTTGGTATACCTGCTAAAATCATAGGCGACGTTACTGAGGAATATAGGCAGTTGTGGCTAAAATTAAAAAATGAATATGTAGAATTAACAAAAAGATATAATCTGGAGTTGAAAAAGATAAAAAGTAGTGAGATAAACTATGGGAAAACTGCTTTGGAAACCAAGTGAAGAGCTCATAAACCAGGCTAATATGACTAAATTTATTAGTTTTGTCAATGAGAAGTACGGTCTTGAAATCAACTCTTACCATAAACTGCATAAATGGTCAATTGAAAATATACCTGATTTTTGGGCTGCTATGTGGGAATTCGGCAGAATTATCGCTTCACGAAGCTATGAAAAGGTTGTTGATGACTTAACTAAATTCCCAGGTGCAAAATGGTTTACAAAAGCAAGATTGAACTTTGCCGAGAACCTTTTGAGGTACAGGGACGAGAAAGTGGCTTTCATTTTCAGAGGAGAGACCCAGAAGCGTTCTGAAATCAGCTATGCTGAACTCTATAATCAAGTAGCTCGTCTAGCAAAATCGATGCTAAAACATGGCCTGGCGCCTGGAGATAGAGTTGGCGCTTATATGCCAAATTTAATAGAGACTGTCGTTGCTATGCTCGCTACTACTAGTATCGGTGCTATATGGGCTGGCTGTGGCGCTGAGCTTGGTCCTGCTGCAGTACTTGATCGCCTTGGTCAAATTGAGCCGAAACTTTTGTTCGTGGCAGATGGTTATTTCTATAAAGGGAAGAGCTTTGATACTTTAGCTAGCGCTAAAAAAATTGCAAAAGAAATTCATTCGCTAGAAAAAGTTATCGTGGTTCCTTTCGTGCAAGAAAAACTTGACACTAGCGATATTCCTAAAGCAGTACGATATGATGACTTTTTATTGCCTGAAAAACAGCCTAAAATTCAATTTGAGCAATTGCCTTTCGAGCACCCTGTATATATTATGTTCTCTTCAGGAACTACCGGCAAACCAAAATGTATGGTACAAGGAGTTGGTGTGCTTATTAATCACTTGAAAGAGTTAATCCTTCATACAGATCTAAAAAGAGAAGATGTAATTACATACATAACAAGTCCTAGCTGGATGATGTGGCATTGGCTGGTAAGCTCTCTATCCGTTGGAGCTACTGTGGTACTGTATGACGGCAATCCTAATTATCCCGACTGGAGCGCTATGTGGAAATTAGTTCAGGATGAAAAAATAACTATTTTCGGCTGTAGTGCAAGTTATATTAATTATCTAAAAAGCGTTGGATTCGAGCCTCGAAAGCATTTCAATTTGTCATCGCTACGAGAAATATCTCAGACAGGTTCACCGCTCTCAACTGAAGGATTTGAATGGGTCTACAAAGCAATCAAAGAAGATCTACATTTCAATTCTATTTCAGGCGGTACCGATATCAACGGCTGTTTCGCTGCGGGAAGCCCAACATTGCCAGTATACGCAGGCGAACTTCAAGCGCTAGCTTTGGGAATGAAAGTAAAGTGTTACGATGAAAATGGTAGCTCAATACTGGACGCACAAGGGGAGCTTGTTTGCGAAGCGCCTTCACCCTCTATGCCACTCTACTTCTGGAACGATTCAAATAATGAAAAGTATTTAGACGATTATTTCAGGTACTATGATAAGAATGTATGGCGGCACGGCGACTATATAGTAATTCACAGCGACACAGGCGGAATAACATTTTATGGGCGTTCAGATGCAGTTTTAAAGCCCTCCGGAGTTAGAATAGGTACAGCTGAAATATATAACGTGGTAGAAAGATTGCCTGAAATTGCAGATAGTTTAGCGGTAGGGCAGAATTGGAAAGGCGATCAGCGTGTGATTTTGTTCGTTAAACTTGCTCAAGGATATAGTTTAACAGAAGAGCTGAAAGATAAAATAATAAAAACCTTGCGAGAGAATGCTTCTCCTAGGCATGTTCCAGCTTTAATTATGGAAACGCCGGAAATTCCTTACACTTTCAATCAAAAGAAAGTTGAGATTGCAGTCACTAATATATTACATGGCAAGCCTGTTACAAACAGAGATGCTCTAATTAATCCAGAATCACTAGACTATTTTGAGTCTATCCTTCCTAGCCTTCAAGAAAAGTGACTAGCAAAAAATATTTGGTTTATAAAACCTTTATTTGTTTTAAGGCGAGTCGTAAAAAATGCAAAAAGTAGCAATTGTCGGTATAGGCCAGTCGCAAACTAACAGTATAATCTCAGACCTTTCCTATAAAGAATTAATGTTTCAAGCTGCTGTAAGAGCCTATAATGATGCAGGAATTGAAGCTAAGGCTGTGGAAAGCTTCATTTGCTGCTCTGAGGACTTCTTAGAAGGTACAAGTATTGCAGATGAATATGTTCCAGACCAGTTAGGCGGTATGCAGAAGGCGGTATGCACAATTGGCGGTAACGGCTTGCACGGTATAGTCAATGCCTATATGCAAATACGCACAGGGTTGATAGATCTAGCGCTTGTAGAAGCGCACAGCAAAATTTCAGATGTTTTAAGTTTGAATTATATTCTTGAATTCGGCTTCGACCCTCTCTATAATAGACTTGGCGTCAATCCACATTTTCTTGCAGGGTTGGAAATGACCAGATTTTTATACGAGAACAAGCTGAAAAGGGAGCTTTGCGCTGAGGTAGTTGTAAAGAACAAAAAGAACGCGCTTGACAATCCAATCGCATGTTACGGAAGCAATTTAAAGGTAGAAGATGTGCTGAACTCTGAGGTTGTTTCTTACCCTTTGACTAAACTTGATATTTCTCAGCTTGCAGACGCATGCACAGTTGTGATTTTAGCAAGTGCTGCAAAAGTAAGAAACAAGGAAAGAGCTATTTGGATAAAAGGTGTAGGCTGGTGCAACGATGTTTACTCTTTAGAGCTTAGAGAACTTGCAAGAGCTACCTGCGTAGAGAAAGCTGGTGAAATGGCTTACAAACTCAGTAAAACCATGCCCAAGAATATAGATTTAGCAGAAATAGATGATACCTATTCTTATAAAGAGTTACAGCATCTAAAAGCACTGAAATTAAGTGAAAGGACGAATGTGAATATTTCAGGAGGCTCTTTGGGAATGGGTTATACTTTTGAAAACTCAGGTCTTTTAAGACTTGCAGAAGTAGTTTATCAGCTGCGTGGCGAAGCTGGCAAAAGGCAAATAAAGAATGCAGAAACAGGTCTAGCGCAAGCGTGGCGCGGAATACCAACTAATAGTAGCGCAGTAATAATTCTGGAGAGGTGATATAAAACGAGAAAAGTAGCTGTTGTAGGCGCTGGAATGACTAAATTCGTTAGAAGGGCCAAAGAAACTCCTCAAGAATTAGCTTTCTATGCTGCAAGACAAGCGTTAGATTCTTGCGGTCTTGAGCTGAAAGATATTGATTGTGTTGCACACGGCACTGCACCAGACGCTTTCGATGGCGTGCATATGAAAGGAGAATATTTAAGTGAAGGTAGTGGCGGAATTGGTAAGCCTTATACAAGAAGTTCTGTAGGCGGAGGTACAGGGGTATTTGTCGGAATTCATGGCTGGTGGCATGTAGCTAGTGGCTTGTTCGATACCTGCTTGGTAGTAGCGGAAGAGAAAATGTCCTGTTGTCAGCCTCATCCTCAAGCTGCGTTCTTAACAATTTTTGATAATATGTACGAAAGACAATTATATCCAAACTTAATCTGGATCTTCGCACTTGAAATGAATAGGTATATGACTGTGCATAAAATCAAGAAAGAGGATATAGCGCTCGTTTCTGTAAAAAACAAAAAGAATGCACTAGACCATCCTTGTGCACAACTTGGTGCTAAAATTACAGTAGAAGATGTATTGAGCTCAGAAACGCTTGCCTATCCTGTGCAAAGATTAGACATTTCGCCTACTAGCGATGGCGCAGCTGCTTTGGTGCTCTGTAGTGAAGAGAGAGCGCGTAAAATTACAAAAGAGCCTGTTTGGATTGCAGGCGTTGGCTGGAATTTAGATACTGCCTACTGGACTAATCGCGATTTATATTATCCAGAATATGTAGAGAAAGCGGCAAGAATGGCTTATAAAATGGCTCGCATAGAACCTAAGAATATAGATTTTGCAGAGCCTTACGACCCTTTCGATTATAAAGAGCTCCATCATATGGAGGGTCTTTTGCTTTGCAAGAAAGGTGAAGCGCCAAAACTGACGAGAGAAGGTGTAACTCAGCGCGACGGCGATTTACCTACATGCCCTTCAGGCGGCGCTTTAGGAGTAGGAAATCCAATTGCAGCTACAGGCACAATGAAGCTCTGCGAACTTTTCTGGCAACTTCGTGGCGAAGCCGGCAAAAGACAGATTCCAAAAGAGCTGAATTATGGATTAGCGCAAGCCTGGGGCGATCTAATGCAGGTAGGTACTGTTGTGATAATGAAAAGGTGATTAGATGGTAGAATATAAAGGTACTGCAATTAAAGGAGAGGATATAAGAACCAAAGTATTAGCTATCGAATATAAACCTGTTGCAAAATATTGCTGGTCTACAGGTATAGCAATAGGTAGATTTTTGAAAGAGCTGAAAAACGGTAAAATTATAGGCAGAAAATGTAACAAATGCAGTAGAGTTACAACCCCTCCACGTATGTTCTGCGAAAAGTGTTTTAGAGAAAGTGATGAATGGGTCTATTTAAAAGATACAGGTACTGTAAATACATTTGCACTTTCTTATATTGCTTTCGATACAACCAAGTTAGAGAAGCCAGTAATTCCGGCTGTAATCTGGCTAGACGGCGCTGATAATGCAGGCTTTCTGCACATTCTTGGCGAAGCAGAGCCTAAAGATGTAAAAATTGGTATGAGAGTAAAAGCTGTTTGGAAAGAAGCAAATGAAAGGAAAGGCGATATTACAGATATAAAATATTTCAAGCCTTTGGAGTAGCAAAAATGAAGGAGCGAATAACAGAGAGTTTGGGAATTAAAGAAGTAGTAGGCGAAATTCCAGTTTGGTATTTATATACTGTTGGCATAGCAGGTGAAAAATTCTTTCGAGGTTTGAAGCAAGGTAAGCTGATAGGTGTTAGATGTGATAGATGCCATAAGATATATTTGCCGCCTAAAATTTATTGTCTAAATTGTTTTAAAGAGCTAACTGAGAAAGATTATCTAGAAATAGATAACGAAGGCGAAATTTATTCTTTCACTCAGCTTCAAGTTGATTTAGAATGTAATAAATTGGATAAGCCTCAAACTATAGCTTTTGTTAAATTCAAAAACGTTACAGGAGGACTTATTCAAAGAATAGAATCTAAAAAGTTAAAAATCGGTATGAAAGTAAAAGTTAAATTCGATAGAGTCAGCGATGATAATTTGATGAATATCTATTTTGTACCTAAATAGTTCGCCTACCTAAAAGTTGCGATGCAATTATCAATCTTTGAATCTCATTAGTGCCTTCGTAGATTTCTGTTATCTTAGAATCTCTGAAATAGCGCTCAACAGGATAATCTTTTGTATAGCCGTAGCCCCCGTGTATTTGAACTGCTTTTATCGCAGTTCTTACAGCTACTTCGCTTGCAAATAGTTTCGCCATTGAAGCTTCCAAAGTGAATTTTTCATTTCTGTCTTTTGCAAGCGCTGCTTTGTAAACTAGCAATCTTGCAGCTTCTATCTCCGTAGCCATATTAGCGAGCATCCATTGAATAGCTTGAAATTCGCAAATAAATTTACCGAATTGTTTGCGTTGCTTAGAATATTTAAGAGCTTCTTCGAAAGCAGCCTGCGCTATACCCAAAGCTTGCGATGCGATACCAATTCTGCCAGAGTCAAGTGAAGCAAGTGCAATTTTAAAACCCTCGTTTTCTTGACCAATCAAATTTTCTTTTGGTACTTTGCAGTTCTCAAACAATAATTCTGTGATTTCACAGCCTCTTATGCCTAGCTTGCCGATTGTTTTACCAACAGAAAATCCATGAAAGTCTTTTTCTACAATAAATGCAGATATCCCTTTAGCGCCTTTTGTAGCATCTGTCTTTGCAAATACGTTAACAACGCTTGCTTGCGCACCGTTCACAATAAATAGCTTCTTACCGTTAAGCACGTATTCATTACCTTCAAGCTTTGCACTCATTTCTATTGCGCTGGCATCGCTGCCTGCATTAGGTTCAGTTAAGGCGAAAGCACCTAAATATTTTCCAGAAGCTAAATTAGCAAGATATTTACGTTTCTGCTCTCGCGTCCCAAACTTTCTAATTACTTCGCAAGCTAAATGGTGCACTGCTACAATAGCACCTACAGCTGCAGATGCCTTAGAAAGCTCTTCAATTGCAATTGTATAACTTACAGTATCTAATCCTGCACCGCAATCTTCTGAAGGGATTGTTATACCCATCAAACCAAGCTTGCTAAGCTTGTTGATAATTTCAGCTGGATACCTCCTTTCTTTGTCTATTTCCTGCGCTACAGGAGCTATTTCTTTAGCTGCAAAATCTCTTACAGTCTTCTTTATTAATTCTTGCTCCTCGGTTAATTTTAAATCCATAATTTAAAAATTAGGCTCTTCAAAAATAAGCTTTTCTATAACTCTTTCAGAATTTCTCTTGAGATTATCAATCTTTCCACTTCACTAGTACCTTCTCCTATTTCACAGAGCTTTACATCTCTAAAAAATCGCTCTACAGGATAGTCTTCAGTATACCCATAGCCTCCCAAAATCTGAATTGCTTGAGCTGTTATTTTCATCGCTACTTCGCTTGCAAATAGTTTAGCCATTGAAGCTTCTTTTACATATCTTTTACCTATATCTGCAAGATAAGCAGCTCTAAGAGCTAATAATCTTGCAGCTTCTATCTCCGTAGCCATATTAGCAAGCATCCATTGAATAGCTTGAAATTCGCAAATATATTTACCAAACTGCTTACGCTGTTTAGAATATTTTAAAGAAACCTCATAGGCAGCTTGCGCTATACCTACAGCCATTGCAGCAACTCCAACTCTACCACCGTATAGAGTTTCCATTGCGCCTATAAAGCCCATTCCCTCTCCACCAAGTAAATTTTCTTTAGGTACTTTGCAATTCTCTAAAATAACTTCTACAGTTCTGCATGCTCTTAAACCAAGTTTATCCTCTTCTTTACCGTAGCTTAATCCTTCAGTACCTTTTTCTATAATAAATGCGGATATACCCTTAGCGCGTTTGCTCTTATCAGTTACAGCCATTACAACTATAGTGCCTGCAATGTCGCTGTTCGTAATGAATAATTTAGTCCCGTTAATTACCCAATAGTCACCTTCGCGTACTGCAGTTGTCTGTATACTTGCGGCATCGCTACCTGCTAAAGGCTCTGTTAAAGCCCATGCGCCCAAGTACTGACCTTTAGCAAGCGGAACGACATATTTTTTGCGCTGCTCCTCAGTACCTTTATTATAAATATGCCATGTACAAAGCGAGTTATGAGCTTCTAAAGTTAGACCTAAAGAGCCCGAGACTTTAGAAATTTCTTCTATTGCAATGGCATAGCTTATATTATCTAAGCCGAGACCGCCGTATTCTTTTGGAATAGTTATTCCTAGTAAGCCAAGTTTTGCAGCTTTAGTTATTACCTCAGATGGAAATCTGCCGTCTCTATCTATTTCTTGCGCTATAGGAGCAATCTCTTTTTCTGCAAATTCTCTTACTAACGCTTTGAACTTTAGCTGCTCTTCTGTTAGCTCTAGCCTCATATTATAATTAAGTATGGAATAGTAGATAGTAAATTTTGCTGCTATGCAAAAACTTTAGATTTATTAAAGTATATACTAAAACTGAAGAATGCAAACTCTTATACAGAAATACGATTTGCTGGGCTGTGTGCAGTGCGGCAAATGCACAGGCTCATGCCCAATAGCTCTAAAATCAGAATTAAGAATAAGGAGGCTTGTTTACGAAGCAATAATCACAAAAGATTTTCAATTTGATAAAAAAGAGCTTTGGGATTGTACTACCTGCGCTACCTGCGAGTTAAGATGCCCTAAGAAGGCAAAGCCGCTCGACTTCATTTGCGAGCTTAGGAGTAGGGTAATAGAAAAAGGCAGAATACCAACAACTTTACGTAATGCATTAGAGAGTACTTTAAAGCACAAGAACCCTTGGGGAAGAGCCAAAGAGAAAAGAAGTGACTGGTGCTCCGAGCTTGGTATAAAAAGGCTTGATGAAGGTAAGCAGGCAGAACTACTTCTATACGTTGGCTGTACCCCAGCTTACGATCCAAGATGCCAAAATATTGCTAAAGCGCTTGCTAAAATTTTTCAGTCTTTAAAAGTTAATTTCGGAATTTTAGGTAATGAAGAATGCTGCTGCGGCAACGAAATGAAGAAAGCAGGTGAAGAGGGACTTTTCGAGCTACTTGCAGAAGAGAATATATCAGTATTTAAAAAATACAATATCGATGAGATTATCACAATTTCGCCGCACTGCTATAACACATTCAAAAACGACTACCCTAAATTTGGAGCTGAGCTAAATGTAAAGCATTATACTGAGTTTCTTTCAGAACTGCTTGAGAAAGGCAGCTTGAATTTAAAATCAGTTAAAGAAAATAAAGTCATAACTTTTCATGACCCTTGCTATTTAGGCAAAAGGAACAAAACATTTGAAGAACCTCGCAAAATTATTGCCGGTATAAAAAATTTAGAGTTTAGGGAATTTGATCGATGCAAAGAAACATCTTTGTGCTGCGAGGGCGGTGGCGGCAGAATGTGGCTTGAAAGTGAAGTAGGTAAGGAAAGGCTCAGCGAAGTTAGAGTTAAAGATGCAATTGAGCTTGGTGCTGAAATTATTCTCACATCATGTCCTTTCTGTCTACTTACTCTTGAAGACGCAGTTAAAACTACGAATAGCGAAGATAAAATTAAGGTTATGGATTTAGCTGAAATAACTGCTGAGGCATTGAGTTAATTGGTCGTAAGTTTTATATCAGCACATGTTGCAATCATAATAATTGTAATTCGCCTTTTCCAAAAAATATAAGTTTTCTTAGCACAATTTAAAGATCCAGAAAGATGGAAATAATCGTATGTGCTAAGCAAGTTCCTGATACTACTGAGGCTGAGCTTAAAATTAGTGAAGATAAAAAGAGCGTTAAAATAGCAAATCTTCCTCTAGATATAAATGAATGGGATAATTATGCGTTGGAGGAGGCTATTTTAATTAAAGAAAAATTTTCAGGCTTTGTTAGAGTTATTACAATAGGCTCTTCAAATGCAGATACAATGCTGAGAATGTGCTTAGCAAAAGGCGCGGATGAAGCTGTGAGAATAGATACAGTGGAGCAACTTGATGGCTATTTAACTTCATTACTTCTAGCTCAAGCAATAAAGGAGCAGAATTACAAGTTTGATCTAATACTAACTGGGGTGCAATCTTCAGACTACGCACAGGCACAAGTTGGAGGTATGCTTGCAGAGCTCTTAAATGTGCCCCATGCAACGATAGTTACTAAAATTGAGCTTGAAGGAAAGAGTGCGAAAGTAGAAAGAGAGCTTGAGGGCGGTACTAAAGAGTTGCTGATTATAAATTTACCTGCAGTTTTCACTGTACAATCAGGTATAAACGAGCCTAGATACGCTTCTATGCTCGGTATAAAAAGGGCTTCCGCTAAAGAGATAAAATTGCTGAGGCTGGGAGAGCTGAAACCTAAAGTTGTAATTGAAAATTTATTTATTCCTCCTAAACTAAAGAAAGCAGAAATTCTAACAGGAGGTTTAGATGAAGCTACTGCCAAATTAAGTTCTATTATAAAAGAGAAAGGTCTGTTGAGATGAGTGAAATTTTAGTTCTTGCGGAGCATAGAGCTGGCAAATTAAGAGATATAAGTTTAGAGCTTGTCGCTAAAGCCAGCGAGCTTGCAACACAACTAAATGCAAAAGTTACTGCTTTGATACTGGGCTGGAATAATATAGATAGTTTTGCAAAGAGCTTGAGTGAGAATGTAGATGAAGTTTTAGTTGTCAAAGATAAATATTTTGATAATTTCAATTCAGAACTTTGCCAGAGTATTTTAACCAAATTAATTTTAGAGCGCAAGCCGATTTTGACTTTAATAGGGCATACAAGCGTTGGTATAGAGTTAGCGCCCAATTTAGCAATTCAAGCGTCTTTACCTTTAGTTACAGATTGCATAGAGCTGAAGTTTGAGGATAGTAAACTAAAAGCTGTTCGCCAGCTCTACGGTGGTAAAATAAGCGCATCTGTAGCTGTAGAAGGAGAGAGGTTTATTGCTACAGTAAGGTCTGGGGTAACTAAGTTCGAGCCTTTGTCTAAAGCCGGTAAAATTACAGTGCTAAAATTGGATGGTAAAGAGATAGATTATAAAAAGTTTATCAGCTACATAGAGCCTGTTATAACTGGTGTAGATATAACAAAATCAGACGTTATCGTTGCTGTAGGGCGCGGTATAAAGGACAAGGAAAATTTACAATTAGTTGAGAAGCTGGCCTCTTGTCTAGGCGGTGCACTTGCAGGCTCAAGACCTGTAATTGATAAGCAATGGCTTGGCAGCGATAGACAGGTTGGGAGCTCTGGTAAGACTGTGAAGCCAAAACTATATTTTGCAATAGGTATAAGCGGCGCGTTCCAACACGTAATGGGAATGAAAGATTCTGAGACTATAGTAGCAATAAACAAAGACCCTAACGCCCCTATATTCGATATAGCTCATTACGGCATTGTAGGTGATTTGTTTAAAGTAGTGCCTGTACTGACTCAAAAAATAAACGAATTGAAGAGCGCTGTGTGATAAGATGCTGACTGCGACAATGAGTGCGAAGCGCCGTTCAAGCCGAGCGGCGATAGGCCTGTTTACTATAGGGAGTGCTATCAAGAGCACAGGGCGAAGAGATATTAGGGAAAGTTTGTAGAGAGGAGTAGACGGGAAGTTCGTATATACCTAAGTTGGGCGAAATCGCTTAAAAGAATTTAAGAGGTAGATTATTATGGAAGACTTGACCCCGTTTCAGAAATTCAAACAAGGAATTATCGACATTCTGAAAGCTACTCCAGAAAAGACCTCTGTAATACTCCAGAAGATTAAGAATATGTATCCTGAAGAATGTAATGACGGGATACGATGTATCCATAAGAACGTGGATTATAACCGACCAGAATGGGAACATATAGTTCGGAGTGCCCAGCAAGCTTTAAAGAAAAGTGGCATTATAGAATTAAACGCTGAAACCAAAAAATGGGAGTTAAAAGAAGCCGAAAAGATGGAGAAGATTTTGAAATCAGTTAGAGACATTGAGGAGCCACCGGGTATACCTACTGAGACCGAAGAATTGGAGGAATTTGTTGGTGAGCCAATGGACTTAGGATTTATGAGGTGGTCACCCATTACTCACGATGCAGTCATAGCGTTGTTTGTTGGATACAGAAACGAGTTGGGTTTTCCAATAATAGAATGGATTAGGCCGCAATTTCCAGACGCGTGTGTTTTTCAACAAGTGAAGAAGCCCCGTGCCAGCTACGTTAGAAAATATATTGAATTTGAACTTCTATCCAGTCAGTTCAAAGAACACACAATGAATCCTAAACATAAAGGAAGAAAATGTGATTATGTTGTTTGCTGGGAAAACGATTGGGAAGAATGTCCTATCCCAGTGATTGAACTCAGGACAGAGATACCAAAGATACTAACAGCCAAAGATACTGACAGAAGGTTCACTCATAGAATTGAAAATAGATAGCGACTTCGGCTAACAGCAAATAAAAGAGAAATCAAAGATTTCCCCCAAATTGCCTTCGGCAACTTCTTTTCTTCGCGAAACGTTATCCAAAAATTACCTGAAACAAAGGCGGAAGGGTGCGGAAGAGTTTTTAAAACTCATTCCTCACACTGCCTTTCGCTCCTTAAGATTTCACGCGCTCACGCAAACTTTTATTTTTGTAAAGGCGATAACAGCATACATCCTTGAAAAACTGCAGAGTAAATTTTAAGATGAAATTCTTCGCCGAGTTTAAGTTTAGATTAATTCTTCTAACTTTACTTCAATTGGCTTTGGTTTAGCTTCCCAAAAGTGCCTTGAGGTCTTAGGCTGAAATTTTTTGCCTTTTAAGGCAGTCTCAATTATCTCCTCCTTGGTTATAGAAGTTTTTCCTCTTGCAATCGCGTCTTCCCAAACACCAACTGAAATGCCGTCGTCAAAATAATCTACTAAAAAAGCTGGTATGCGTCTGCAGCCTAAAATCTTCAAAGCTTGAAAACGATGGTGGCCGTCGAGTAAAATGTAATAGCGGTCGTCTACAAGCATAGGAATTTTAAGAGTGCCATCTTTCTTTATCTCTTCTGCAAGCGCTTTTGCACGCTCAGGATATGTCTCCTCATGCTCTCGTATTTTATCAATTTCTAGCAGTACAAACTTGTACTTCATATCAAACGCAACTTTTCTTGTATTATAACCTCGTCAGAATTCTAGCACCGCTTTTTTCGACTACCACTACATCTTCAATTCTAACACCGAACTTTTTAGGGATATAAAGGCCTGGCTCGAGCGTGAAAACATTGCCTTGAAAGATTTTGTTTTTATTTGTGCAAGACACTTTTGGCGCTTCGTGAACCTCAAGTCCAATACCATGCCCTGCAGAATGAACAAAATATCTATCGTAATTATGCTCTTTGAAAAAATTTCTAATACTCAGATCTATATCTCTAAACCTGACTCCTGGCTTTGTCATTTTTATTGCCCTTAGTTGCGCCTCCCTCACAAGCTCGTACACCTTGAGCAATTCTTTTGGGGGATTGCCAACAAAAACAGTTCTCGTAATATCAGAGCAATAACCTTTGTACATAGCGCCGAAATCGCAAACTACAGATTCGTTGCACTTTATTTTTTTATTGGTAGGATGATGATGAGAGTAGCATGAGTGCTTTCCACTTGCTATTATTGTTGGGAATGAATTCGCTTGAGCTCCTAAACTTCTAACGTAGTAATCGAGCTCGTTCGCTATTTGTAGCTCTGTTCTACCATCTTCTACAAAATCTTCTAGTTTTTTACACGCCCTTGACGCAAGCCTGCATGCTTTCTTTATATTCTCTAACTCTTGCACATCTTTCTTCTCCCTAAGCTTGCTAATAAAATTATCTGTTTTTGTCCTTACTCCTTTAACTGCCATTTTTGTATCTACTAATGCATTAGATATCTTCCTTTCCGCTAACACTTTCTTCAGCACTTCTTCTGCTTTTTTACCATCTGCTTTTATTCCTGGGTGGTCTGCAAAAGAAAATAATTCTTTAACTGAGCTTTGATCTCTAGCTCTGAGCTCTTCTAAAGATGCTGCTATACCTATTGGCGAATCTTTCTCAGTAATGACTAAATAGCTAACAACTGGATAAGGCAAATGTGAGCAGCATAAATATCTAATATTACCTTCGTTTTTGATTATAAAAGCTTGGCTGCCTTGCTCCTCAAGCCTTTCTTGGATTCGCGCTAGCCTTTTTTCGTACACCGATTTTTCAATAGCTCTTTCAGTGAATATTAATTTTTTCATTAGTTAAAATTAAATTGCTATACTGCTATTTGTTTAAATATGGTACTGAGAATTTACAATACTCTAACAGAAGAAAAGGAAATTTTCTCGCCTCTGCATGGTAATAGAGTGAAATTATTTGTCTGCGGACCTACTGTCTACGATTACTCGCATTTAGGGCATGCAAGGACTTATATTGTTTTCGATACTGTTGCAAGATACCTTAGAGCCAGAGGCTACTCTGTGTTCTTTATTATGAATATTACTGATATTGATGATAAAATTATAGCGCGTGCGAGCGAGCTCAATATAGAAGCAAAGGAGCTTGCAGAGAAATTCACTAACTATTTTTACGAAGATATGGAGGCGCTGAGTATCAATTCAATCAATCTTTATCCTAAAGCAACTGATTACATTCCTGAGATTATAGAGCAGATAAAAACTCTAATTGAAAAAGGCTACGCTTACCAAAGCAATGGTAATGTATATTTTGAAGTTAAAAAGTTTGAAGAGTTTGGCAAGTTATCTAAGCAGAGCATAGATCAGCTAAGAGCGGGCGCAAGAGTGGAAGTAGATGAAAGGAAAAAAAATTATGAAGATTTTGTATTATGGAAAGAGCAAAAGCCTAAAGAGCCTTTTTGGGATTCGCCCTTTGGTAAAGGCAGACCAGGCTGGCATATAGAAGATACAGCAATAACTTTAACTCATTTTGGAGCGCAGTACGATTTGCACGGAGGTGGAATTGATTTGATATTTCCTCATCATGACTGTGAGATAGCTCAAGCAGAATGTGCTACAGGCAAAAAGCCTTTCGTCAAATACTGGCTGCATACAGGAATGCTGACTATAAATCGAGAGAAAATGTCAAAATCGCTTGGCAATTTTTTCACTATTCGCGAAGTTCTTGAGCATTATAGTAGCGATGTTGTGCGCTTCTTCTTGCTTAACGCGCATTACAGAAGCCCTTTGGATTACAGCGACAAGAATTTGGATGAGGCGAAAGAGAGCTTGACAAGAATAAAGAATGTGATTGAAGAGTTGAAATTAAAAGTTAAATATGCAAACGAAGGCAAAGTTGACAAGAATGTTGCTGAAATTATTAATAAAGCACATGATAATTTTTTCAATGCAATGGATGACGATTTCAATACAAGAGAGGCAATAGCAACAGTATTCGAGTTCACAAAAGAAGTGAACGCTCTTTTAGATAAAAAGCTAACTAAAAATTCGATTCTTAAAATTCTTAATGTTTATAAAGAGTTTGGCGATATTTTAGGAATATTTAAAGAAGAGCGAAAAGCTGTAGAAGTTGAGAATTTAGTGGAGCTGCTTGTAAAACTGAGAGAAGAAGCAAGAGCGCGCAAGGATTGGCAAACTTCAGATAAAATAAGGGAAGAGCTTTCTAAACTGGGAATTGTTATTGAGGATACTGCTGAAGGCACAAAAGTGAAGTTTTTAGAGTGATTAATATTAGCAGTACAAAAAAGACTTAAATGCAAAATTTTAACAGGAGATGTTCACTTCTCCAAATTTGATAGCGTATTACTTTTGAAGTCTTTACCATAAAATATTTATAATCTACCGAAACATACAGTTCCAAAAGAGGTTATAGATAGGTTGGGGTTAAAAAACAAATCCAATCTCAGACGGCTTGTTCTAAAAGACGGCTCTATAATAGTGGTTAAGGCAGGCATTAAAAATGATTATCTTTTTGCTAATTGTTTTGGTAGGATTTGCTGTCCAGTACATTGACGGAGCGCTGGGGATGGGCTACGGCGCTAGTTCTTCATCTCTACTTATAGCCGCCGGTCTAATGCCTGCTCTTGTCTCTGCTTCTGTACATACTGCAGAAATTTTTGCTACCCTTGCATCTGGTATTTCGCATTTGCGATTTGGAAATATAAACAAAAAAATAGTTTTGCCTCTGATTTGTACAGGTGTAATTGGCGGAGTTTTTGGAGCTTATTTTCTAGCAAATATGCCTGGCAAACTTATGAGACCAATCATAGCAATCATACTTTTAGTAATGGGCGCAAGAATATTCGTAAAATATATTCTGAAAAAACATATAATCTTAGGCAAAGGCGAACTCGCCAAAAGTTTTCTACTGCCTTTGGGCTTTCTTGGAGGTGCAATCGATGCTATTGGCGGTGGTGGATGGGGACCTTTATGCACTTCTACGTTAGTCTCAGCAAATAAATCAGAGCCTAGATATGTGATTGGTTCTGTAAATTTAGCTGAGTTTTTTGTAACTATTGCTATAACTCTTACCTTTGGTCTCGTTATTGGATTTGAGAATTTTCTTTGGGCTATTACAATTCCTTTGATAATAGGAGGCGTTATTGCAGCACCAATAGCAGCTTATACATGCAAAAGAGTTTCACCGAGAATTCTCGGAATATTAGTAGGAGCAATTCTTATTGCGCTTAATGCAAGAACGTTAATAATGACGATATAATTTGTAGAATGGTGCAACATAAAATATTTATTCCCGCAATAGTTTAACAAATAAAATATGCTGAAAAAAATGTGCTCTAACTATCAACGAAAGTTCACGAACAATTTATCACATCAGCTCACAAACCAAACAGTACAAATACTGACTAAATTAAAAAATATAACTATAACATTGCGTTGCAGTGCCTGCAAATAGCAGGCTTCAGAAGAAATCCTCTAACTTAGCGCCCTTCTTCTTGCGCTCTTCTTCAAATAGCGTTTTCTGCTTTATGCCCGAGAGCAAAGAATTTTCATCCCAGCCGAATACTTCAGTTATTCTAGCTAGTGATTGTGCTATTCTCTGCGCATAATACTCGTAATCTGGCTTGTGCTTGAACTCTCTTCCATCAATATAAGGCTCTACTCTTTGCGGTGAGGCTTTTCCATTCGTTACTATCCAAGACACTTTCATTCCAGGTACAAATTCATAGCCAAGCTCTTTTAGCTTTCTGGAAGCCTGCACTCCTGCTTGAGACTCAGGCGCTTTGTAGTCCTCTTCCCCTCTCACTGTTTTAGAAATTGCAAGTTTCTCAACTTCAACTTCGCCACCAACAACTTTACTAATAATTTCGCGTGCGTATTGAGTTGCGCTTTCTGGGTCGCATTTTAGTATCTCGTCAAAAACTTTAGCCAAAGCCTCTGTTTGCAAATCAAATGCGTCTGTTCTCCTAACTTCATAGCCTCTAACTAAGAGCTCTTCTTTAGGCCATACAACTTTGCCAACATACCTTTTCTTTTTGCCGTGGCTGAAGAAAGGCTCTAACACTTTTTCAGATTCAAGAATAATGCCACCTTTAGAGAAGCGCTCTGCAGTTTTCTCACCGAATTTTACAGTCTCTTCTAAGCTATCATAAGGCGATTGGAAAAATATACTGTCAGTATCTGCATAGATCACGTTTACTCCTTCACTTTCAAGAGTTTTTATTATTTTTTTGATACTCTCGCGTGCAAATGCAGTAATGCTACCGCCAATTGCAGGGTTTGTAAAACGATAGAATGAAGAGGCAAACACCCCGTAAAATGCGTTCATAAGAGTTTTAACTGCAAGCTCAAGACCTTGATAGTATCTAATTTGCTCGCTATCTTTACTTCCTTTTAGTTTTTTCTTTATCTCAGCGCGCTCTTTGAGTAATCGTTCCAAAATGCCAGGTAGTAATCCTTCTTTTTCTTCCTTACTTAAGAACCTCACATTTGTAGGACTGACTATACCACCTTTAGGATTTAGAGTTGTAAAGCAAATATTATTGGCAATAATAATGCTGGGGTACATGCTCCTAAAATCTGCCAAGCACACCCAGTGATACAGCCCTGGTTGAATGCTGTGGACATAACCTCCAATTATACCTTCTCGTTCTTCTCCATGCTTCATACATGGCACACCAACTTTATGTCTATCAGCCTCTCTTATCAAAATAGAATCTATAAGAAGAGATGTTCTTCCTGCAAGCGCGTCTTCGACGGGTAGCTTTGAAACAGTAGCCAAATCCATTGCTTTCTCTAAACTTCCTATTTTTTCTAAAATTCCAAGCGCTAATTCTGCATCATTCATACAGTAATCAATAACTTTTTCTCTGTTCCTTTTCCATTCCTCATCTATTTTGGTAGGGTCGATACCAAGCTTTTCTTTGTTAAGTACCAGCTTCGCTATATGAGCTAAAGTCTCTTTTTTAGGGTGAAGCTCGCGCTTGGCTGCAAGCCATACATCTACCAGCAAACGGCCGTGCGCTCTCCATGCCCTGCCTCTTGTACTCCTTAGCGCCGTGCCATCCCTTGCAATTAATAGCGCTATACCATAAGCATTGGCTCTCTCTTCAAGTACTGGAAAATCGTAGCCCTCTATGTTATACCCTGTAATAACGTCAGGATCTTCGACCTTTACAAGCTCAATAAATTTTTTAATAATCTCTTCTTCTTTACCTACAATTTTAGCTCTAGTAACCTTATCACCTGCTCTAACTGCGCAGCAAATCACATAGAGCTCGCCAGTCTTTATAGAATTCTCTAAATCGAAACTCAATATTTTCAGAGCTGGTTTAAAGTCAGGTATATTCTCAAATTTTTGTGCCTTAACTACAAGCTCAGTAGTATATTTTTTCTTTACCTCCTCGCTTTCATCCTCGCAGTGCACTCTTACGCAGGAAGCTAAGTCGAAATCGTAGATGAAGCGATGGGTGAAAGGTATATCTGCAGCTAATACATTGAAATGTTTTCTAAATTTATTTCTGTACTCAGGCACCTGCCAAGGAGCTTTAATTGATATTTTACCGCATTCTTTAGAAGAGCCTTCATAAAATAGTTCTTCCTTCTCGAGCTTCAAAACATTTTCATCGCTTTTGAGCTCTTGGAGCACCTCCTCGCTAGGCTCTACAGCGAAAAAATAGGGTTTAAATCCGTAGTAGCGTGCTACAATTGACTTGTTTTCTCTAGTTCTGCCGTATAGCTCAATAATTGCTTCTTCATTACTTTTTTCGTAAGAGCTTGCAAGAATGCACATTTCATAATTCATAATATTAAAATATTCTGCTCTTTCATAAACTTTCCCTTGGCGCACGAAATTTTTAAGAAACATTAGTTCTCAAAATTTAATTTGAGGAAACAGTTTTGGACCCAGTGCCCCTAGAATTGTTTTGATGTTATTGGCAACGAGTTTGTTTATAGCTGGCAAATCTTTGCCCGTGACTTTATATATTTATAACCCCGTCTATCTTTTTTTTTCAAATTATTGCCTATCTGCCTTTCTTTGCCAGGCATTGTTATTACCATCAATTTGACTTAAACTCAGCAGATAGATTCAACTAAAAAGCTAGTCAAGAAGAACTTCGCCGCTGAGTTTACTTAAACTCAGCAGATAGATTCAACTAAAAAGCTAGTCAAGAAGAACTTCGTCGCTGAGTTTACTTTTGCTATTTAGCAAAAAATCATAAACTTGAAAATCTATTTGTAATCATGGCAAAACTGTTAAGATTCGGCGTTTCACTAGAGTAAGAACTGCTTAAAAAATTCGATCGTATTATTAACAAAAAGGGTTATGCAAGTGGATCCGAGGCTATAAGGGATTTGATAAGAAGCGAGGATGTTAAAGAAGCTCTGGAGAATGATGATGCGCAAATAATAGGAACTATAACCCTTCTTTACAGTCATGCTACGAGCAATGTTATGAATAAACTTCTGAGCGTAGAGCATGAGCACAACAAAAACATAATTTCAACAACTCATGTGCATTTAGATGAGCGCAACTGTCTTGAAGTTATAGTTTTAGATGGCAAGGTAAAAGAACTTCGCAGTTTAGCAGATGAACTAATAAGTATTAAAGGAGTGAAGCATGGTAAGTTAGTACTTACTAAAAAATCATTCTAAATCTTCTCTTGTAAGTACCTCTATACCAAAAGGCAATTTTGTGAGATTGCCAATTCTTACGCCAATTACCGTTTTTACAGAGCTTCCTGAAAGAGTATCTACAAGTCTTTGAGTCACTACACCATCAAGTACAATGGCGCTAGCGCTTTGAGGAACTGCTTTTACACCGTCAGGCAAATCCCTTACAAGCATCTCTGAAATAATATTTCCTTGGCTGTCAACCAGTTGCGCTTTCGATGTGTTTGCAAGTTTCGCTAAAAGCTCTCTGTATTTTAGCTGTATTGGCGAGAGCACCTTTGGTACAGGCTCTTTTTTTGGTTTTAAAATTGTAAAAAATCTTTTTCGCTCCTCAGTCCTCGCTTCTGCAACCTCCTTTACCTCTTCTTTAGGCACACGCTCTATTTTCAAGCCGTAAGTTTCTATAAATTGGTCTGTAGGCATTTTATTGCGCAAACATTTAATTATCTGTTTTTGAGTTTGCTCTTCTACCTCAGTATCTTTAGGTGCAGTTGTTATAAAATCGACTTCGCAAGTTTGCAATAATTCTTTGAGCAAAAGCTCGCCGCCTCTATCGCCGTCAACAAATACTGTAACTATTTTCTCTTTGCTTAAATCTTGAATCGTTTTAGGTACATTTGTACCCTCAACTGCAATTGCATTTTTTATACCTGCCCTCAAAAGGTTTAATACATCAGCTCTTCCCTCAACTACAATAACAGAATCTGCTCTCTCAACATCTGGCCCCGAGGGGCATTTATCTATACCGTATGTTGTAATTTCTTCTATCTGTACAGCTTCACGTATAGTCTCTGTTAGACCAGCTCCGCCTTTACGAGCATCTTCAAGTAGGCTACTTAAAAGCGATTTCGCCCTCTCAACAATTTTATTTCTTTTCGATATTCTTACATCTTCTATTTTAACAACGTCTATTTTCGCTTTGCAAGGGCCGACTCTTTCTATAGTTTCTAAAGAGGCTGCTAAAATTGCAGTCTCAACCTGATCTAAGCTTGACGGTATTTGTATCTCACCTTCAGAACGGCCTTTTCTAGAATCTATATCTACTTCGATTCTACCCACTCTAGCGCTTTTCTGCAAATCCCTTAAATCGAGCTCATCGCCTAGTAAGCCCTCAGTTTGACCGAATATAGCGCCTATAACATCAGGCTTTTCTATAACACCTTCTGCTGAGATTCTTGCCCTTATTAAATATTTTGTTGTGCTTGGATCAATATGCATTTTTCAATCACCTTTTCCTACAGAAAAAAAACTCTCCTTCAAAAAGCTTATTCTTTTCGCCTTTCCCGAATGAGTAATTAGAATGAAAGCGATAAGCGTGATTGAATGAGATTTTTTTTCCTTATTTTCTAATGTTTCAGCCCCCTATTAAATTTTTCTATTACTATACGCAAGCTATTTTAGATTGAAAAACAATTGTAGAAGTTAATAGTTAATATGACTGATTACACTAAAGCTCCGTATGCAAAGACAGAAAAGCCCGAGAATCCTAAGTTGATAACAATACCTTGTAGGGCGCGCAAGCCTATTATTGAATTGGAATATCCAGAATTTCAGTGTTTATGCCCAGTTTCAGAAAGGCATGACCAAGGTATTGTCAAAATAAAATACAAGCCAGCTAAGAAAATATTAGAAAGCAAATCCATTAGAGATTATCTTGCAGCGTGGCGCAATAAGCGCACTTGGCAGGAGTATGCTACTGAAGAGGTAGCAGACCAGCTTTACAAAGCATGTAAGCCGGAATGGCTTGTTGTAGAAATTGCTTGGGCTGCTAGAGGCGGTATTTTAGCAAAAACTATTTCTGAAAGAGGCACTGTGCCCAAATAAAATAAAAATGCAAGAATTTAAAATTTACATAAAACATGCAGCGGAGCTCGCAAGAGTCACAGAAGCTTTAGCGCGGAAAATTAATTCAGTTTATATTTTGGGTAAGAAAGGCAACATAACAGAAGTAGCTCTTGTTTTAGATAATCTAGAAGAAGCAATAAAGGTTTTAGGTCTGTAAAATGAGCGCGTTCGAGCTAGCTTGTGAGGATAATAAAACAAGCGCAAGAATTGGATTACTAAAAACTCAGCATGGTACAATTGAAACGCCTTGCTTTTTACCGGTTGCTACAAAAGGCTCAGTTAAAACTCTTACTAAAGAAGAGCTTGAAGAAATTGATGTACAAGCAATAATTGCAAACGCACTCCATTTATGGCTTAGCGAGAATGAAATCATAGCAGAAGTTGGCATTCATAAATTTATCAACTGGTCTCGAATTATATTTACAGACTCTGGCGGCTATCAATTAATTAGGAAATTAAAATTAAAAGTTAGCTCTAAAGGGTTGAGAATCGGAGACAGAGAATTTACGCCTGAGAAATGCATTAAATTCCAAAGCCAGCTAGGCTCTGATGTAGCGTTAGCGCTTGACTACTGCCCCCATTACACAGATAATTACGAAATAATAAAAGCAAGCGTTGTTAGAACTTTGGAATGGGCAGAACGCTGTAAAAAAGCCCATCACAACAACGAGCAGTTAATTTTCGGTATAACTCAGGGAGGCATATTTCAAGAGCTTAGAAATTACAGTATTAATAAATTGGCAGAGTTAAATTTCGACGGCTATGCAATTGGAGGTCTGAGCATAGGAGAGCCCAAAGAAGAAATGTATAAAGTTGTAGATTACAGTACAAAATTACTTCCTAAAGATAAGCCTCGCTATCTTATGGGTGTAGGCTCTGCTAGAGAAATAGTTGAATGTATTGCTATGGGTATTGATTTTTTCGATTCTGCCTTCCCTACAAGGAATGCGAGGCATCGCACAGTAATGACTCACAATGAAAATTATGATATTGACAAAGCTATTTTTGCAAACGATCTAAATGCTCTTGAGGAGAATTGCAAATGCTATACATGCCAGAATTACTCAAGAGCTTATCTAAGGCATTTATTTAAAGAGCAAGAATTGCTAGCTATGCGATTGCTGTCAATTCATAATCTTTATTTTGTAGTGAGGCTCGTAGCGCAAGCGAGGGAAGCTATTAAAGAAAACGAGTTTGATAGCTTCAGAAAAGAGTTCTTAAATACTAATTCCCAGATACAAATTTATCGTTGATTATATAAAATCTAAGTTTCTTTGGCAAGTCTTCTTTTAAACCTATTCTGTAAGGGCTACCAATTTTGAGTTTCTCATTATTTCCTTCAGCTACAAATAATTCATAGTTTTTGCAAATGCTTAAGCCTGTAAATGAGTTCGTCACCCTAAAAGCGCATGTAAGCTTTCCTGGGCCAGAAGTTAATTTCTCAATTTCTTTCATATTTCTATTCCTCATCATTGTCTCAATACCTTTTAAAGGCTCCAAAGCCCTTATTAAAATTCCGGAACTACCGAAATTTGTTTTACCAGTAACTTAAGTTGGCACTACAGCGAGCAGGAGCAGGCGCTCTGCATACACTCGGAGCGGTAGGACGAAACTATCAAAATTGATCTTAACAAGCTTAATAACTTAGCGATAGACTTAATCAAGTTCAAGCTCCAGGGCGGCAAGAATGTAGCGCAGATAACACGCGTTACAGGTTTTTTTGGCAACATTGCGTCTTGGAATGCAGGAAAAAGAGGCGAACTAAAAGAGAGATTCAGAATCGCTGATGGATTTTCCACCACACCTGACAATGATGATGAAAAAATCAAGGTCAAAAAGAGCTGAGCACAGCGATGAAGCTTGATGACTCTACTAAAATAAAATTCCTGCAAAGCAGGAGGGGGTGATAAGAATGGCATATAAGCAAAATCTACCTGAACATGTGCGAGTAGGCGGAATAGATGTCACTATCTGGGAAAACGACGGCGGTACAAGAGGCAGTTTCAAGAATGTCACGATACAGCGATCATACAAAGACAAGAACGGTAAGTGGCAGAAGACAGGCTCGCTAAAAGTCAACGACATACCAAAAGCAATACTTGCGTTACAAATAGCCTACGAGAGATTAGTTATGAAGGAGTAGAGCCCTCCTCTACTCTGGACTTTTTTTTCTTTTTTTCATTTTTACAGTAGCAGGTGCTGCATTTTTGTTTTTTCATATTTAGTTCGGTGAAAAAACA
>JASEFT010000018.1 GCA_030018475.1 Candidatus Thermoplasmatota archaeon | reverse complement strand
TCTTTCTTTCCCTGAAGGGTTTCTTTCTTTTTCTAAAAGAAAGAAAGGCTTCTTTTATGCTTTTTTGCGTATATTGATATCTTTATATATAAATCTTCATATTCTAAAATTATGCGCCACAAATTATTTATCGGAATTACTTTCAATATCGCTCTTTTAGGCGTTGTTAGCTTGCTTACAGACGTTAGTAGCGAACTTATTATGCCTTTGTTACCGCTTTTTTTAATTACGCTTGGTGCTACCCCTTTGATAATAGGCTTGATTGAAGGTGTTTCAGATTGCACTTCTAGTATTTTAAAAGTTTTTTCAGGCTATTGCAGTGATAGAATTGGCAAAAGAAAATGTTTCGTCAGTGCAGGCTATATTACCTCAGCGCTAGCTAAAATATTCTTGCCTTTCTCTTTTATGTGGCACCATGTGTTGAGTATAAGATTTTTCGATCGTATAGGCAAGGGGGTAAGAACTGCTCCCAGAGATGCCATGATCTCAGAATCAGCTTTTGAAGAGAGAAAAGGTAAAGCGTTTGGCTTCCATAGGGCATGCGATACTTCAGGCGCTATTCTAGGCTCTCTACTAGCAATATTATTATTTCCACTGATTTCCTATAGAGGTATATTTTTAATTGCGATAATACCTGCCTGCTCTGCTGCAATACTTACACTTTTGGTAAAAGAAAAAATTGCTAAAAGCGCCGTTAAAAAATTAAATTTTTCCTCTTTGCCTAAAGAATTCAAAATTTTCATAGTAATAACTGCACTCTTTTCGTTAGGCAATTTTAGCTATGCATTTATGCTGCTAAGAGCTAAGATGTTCACTGAGAGTATAACTTGTATACTTTTACTCTATCTGCTTTTCAATATTCTTTACACACTTCTGGCAGTGCCATCTGGTGTGCTATCTGATAAAATAGGCAGACCAAAAGTTCTAACCTTAGGCTATGGGATTACAAGCTTGATGTTTTTAGGATTTGCATTTACCAACTCTTTAAATATTTGCCTACTGCTATTTCTACTGTACGGTTTAGCGCGAGCAATAAACGAAACTGTGCAAAGGACTTTTGTAGCAGATTTAAGTTCCAAGGAGTTAAGAGGCAGCGCATTTGGAATATACCATATTATTGTTGGATTAGCAGCTTTGCCGAGCTCTTTGATTGCCGGAGCTCTTTGGTGCTATGTGAGTGCAAGCGCTGCTTTTATTTTCAGCTCTCTTTTGACGTTCTCAGCTCTTTTGTTATTCATGATAATGCGAAAATTTTAAAATTTAGGCATACCGAAACATTAAATTTAGGCATACCTTATCTTTTTAATATGGCTACAGAGGCAGTTGAAGAATACCTTGAAATTATATATCGACTTTGTGAAAAACAAAGCAAATACAACTATTACTGAGATTGCTAAAGCTTTGAACATAGCGCCTGGAAGCGTTAGTGAGATGTTGCAGAAGTTAGCTGAAAAAGTATGTTGAATACACGCCCCGCAAGGGTGTTGCGCTAACAAAAAAAGGCAGCACTGTTGGTAAAAAAAAATTTTAAGGAAGCACAGGATTGTAGAAAGTTTTCTCACCAAACTTGGTTTTCCAAAGCATAAACTTCACGAAGAAGCTTGCAAGCTCGAACATAGTATTTCAGATGTTCTAGAAAGAACTCTGGATAGAAATATTGGTTTTCCAGAAGAATGTTCCACAGGCAAGGAAATACTAGAGACAGAAAAATTTTGGCTCTGGCATCTCTTAATATTGGTGAAAAAGGAAGGATTGCAGATGTAAAAGGCAAATGTAGGAAAGAGTGTAATTTTAAATTATTTTACAGGCTTACACCAGCATATTGGTAATTGGCCTGGAAAAACTGTAGAAAAAGCAGAAGGGGCGGTCTATTTTAAAGGTTATGAAATAGATGTAATCGACCTCCCAGGAATATATTCACTTTCTACATATTCTATCGAAGAGCTAATTTCAAGAGAGTACGTTGCAATTGAAAGACCTGATATCGTAGTTAATGTGGTTGACGCTTCAGCTTTAGAACGAAATCTTTTCTTTACAATTCAATTGCTAGAATTGGAAGTGCCTATTATTGTAGCGCTTAATCAAATAGATATGGCTGAGAAAAAAGGGATAAAAGAACTAGAAGAAAAATTTAATATTCCAGTTGTGCCGACAGTAGCGGTAAAAGGCATTGGCATGGAGAAGTTGCTTGGTACTGCACTCGAGGTCGAGAAAAGAGAATTTAAAATAAAAAAAGTAAAGTACAGCTCTGAGATAGTATTTTTTTGCAGAGGGCTTGGCAAAAGAAATTGAGGCAATTCACAGAGATCCTTGCGGTGTTGTAATAACAGCAGAAAGATATTCTATTGCAAACAAGATTGCTAGTGAAGCTCAAGAAATAGTTATTCCTAAAAAAAGCATCTTTTTCTGAAAGGTTCGATGTACTTACAACACATAAATATTTAGGCTACCCTCTCCTAGCAGCAGTCGTATTTTTTATATTAGCCATTGTGTTTCTAATTGGAAATATTGTTTCAAACTCATTGATAGATTTATTAGGCTCGTTTAGGCCGACATTTGAAAATATTGGAGCTTGTGGGGAGCTCGTCTGGGACGGTATTGTAGAAGGCTTAATTGCAGGTGTAAGTCTCGTACTGCCTTATATAATTCCATTTTATATTATTTTGGGCTTGCTCGAAGATTCAGGCTACCTCCCTAGAGCTGCATTTCTAATAGATAATACAATGCATAAAATAGGTCTCCATGGAAAGGCTTTTATTCCGTTTATTCTGGGGTAGGGGTGCAATGTTCCAGCATGCTTAGGATGCAGAGTTATGGAAGCGGAAAGAGAGAGGACTATAGCAGTGTTTGCTACTACAATGGTTCCGTGCGCCGTACGCACAGTTATATTTTAGGTCTTGTAGGAACATACCTAGGCTTTAAATGGGCTCTTGCACTCTATGCGCTTAATTTAATTGTAATATTCCTGCTCGGCAGAATGGCGTTTAAATTAATTCCCAGCGAGCCTATGGGACTTATCATGGAAATGCCGCCGTACAGAAAACCGATTTTAAGGATAGCATTGCGTCAAACATGGCACAGAACAAAAGATTTTATTATGATTGCATTCCCGTTAATTATTGCAGGTAGTTTTATACTGACAACTCTCAAAATGCTAGGATTGCTTACTCAACTAAATAATGTATTAAGCCCTGTAACTGTGAGCTGGCTTGGGTTACCAGCTGTTGTTGGCTCTGTACTTAGCATTTTAAGAAAAGAGCTTACACTGATAATGCTTGCTACATTCATGTCTAATTTCGCGTTAGTGCTTACGCCTGTCCAAATCCTTACGTTTACAATAATAACAATGTTTTACATTCCCTGCATTGTGACAATTGCAGCATTAGTCAAAGAACTAAGATGGAAAAAAGCTTTAATAATTACTGTGCTTGAAATAGGTTTTGCTCTGCTACTCGGCGGCTTGGTGTATCGAGTTTTGAGTGCACTGCTCTAAGTGCAGCTCCTTTACAAATGAAAGAGGAAATACAATATCACTTACGCAGCACGGTAGCCAAACTGCAATGAATAGCACAACGAAGATGAAAGGTAGCAGAGGAAGCCAATTTGCTGCCCCGAATGCTAATAAATAAAACAGCGATGCCCATGTGCTCACTAGTACATGTGCTGCATGAGGGCATTTAGTTGTAGCTCTCAAATAACTCAGCGCAATACCAATCAGTGCTGAAAAGATTATAATATGAGGATGCTCAATAAGGCATACATGCAACTCAGTTTCAATTCCAAGAAGAATGCCACCAGCGTAAGAAAGCGCTACATCACTTATAGAACATATTCCTACAGAGCCCACAAACCCTATTAGTGGGGAAGCCAAACTTTTGCCTTTATGCAATTTGTACATGCTCGTTGTTACAAAAGCGCTTAGTAAAATATGCAGTGAATGAAAAATGTGAAAAATAATATTTAAACTATACGATGAAATTTCAATCCAAACCATTGCGCTCATTATAACCACGCCTGTAAGAGCGCCGAAAGCGGTAAAAGGGGATGTGGCGTTTAAGCTCTGTAGCAATGTGCTTGAGTTTGCTCATTCTATGTTTGCATTAGCTAATCCAATATTAAAATTAACGAAGTAAAAAGAATTGGTGCTGCACCCACATCTTTATTAATATCAATGCATTTTATAACAGTAATGATAACCTTTGTTCAGTATCCTTTTACTAAATCTGAAAATCTTAAATGCCTGAATAAAGAAGTAAGAAAATGGTTCGTTAAAAAATTCAAATCTCTAACGCCTCCTCAGCGCTACTCTTTCAAATTAATTTCCCAAAACAAAAATACTTTGATTACAGCTCCAACTGGCTCAGGCAAGACTTTCAGCGTTTTTATGGTTATTCTGAGTAAACTTTTCGATCTTGCAGAGCGTCAAAAGCTTGAAGCCGGCGTTTACTGCCTGTATATCTCTCCTCTCAGAGCGCTTGATAACGATATCTATCGCAACTTATTAGAGCCTTTAAGGGAGATGAACAAAGAAGAAAAGATAAGGGTTGCAATAAGGACTGGCGATATAACGCAGTATGAAAGAGCTCAGCAGCTGAAAAAACCGCCACATATTTTAATAACAACGCCTGAGAGCTTGGCAATTTTATTGAATTCCATAAAATTTGCTGAGTTCCTCAGAACAATCAAATGGGTTGTTGTAGATGAAATTCATGAGCTTGCAAGCAGCAAAAGAGGAGTGCATTTGAGTTTGAGTCTTGAAAGGTTGCAAGAGCTAATAGGCAAAAATTTTGTTCGCATAGGTTTAGGCGCCACACTACATCCTTTGCAAGAGGCAGCTAGATTCTTGGTAGGCTGCGAAAAAGGTAAAGAGCGCAATTGTAATGTTGTAGATGTCTCATGGTTTAAGAAATTCGATTTGGAGCTGATATGCCCAACTAAAGATATAATCCATACAACTGCAGATAAAATGAACGCTTTAATGTATCAGTTACTTGACAAACTTATCAGCAAGCACAGAACAACTCTTGTATTTACAAACACTCGCTCAGGTACTGAGAGAGTTGTTTACCATTTAAAATCGCTTGGAAAATATCCTGAAGAAAGTATAGAAGCTCATCACGGCTCTTTGGCTAGAGAGATAAGATGGGATGTTGAGGAGCGACTAAAGCGCGGCTTACTTAAAGCAGTAATATCTTCAACTTCTCTAGAGCTCGGTATTGATATTGGATATATTGATTTAGTTGTACAGCTAGGCTCACCTAAAAGTGTAACGCGTTGCGTGCAAAGAATTGGTCGTAGTGGTCATGGCTTGTTGGATATTGCAAAAGGAAAGGTTATAGCTTTAGATAGAGATGATTTGGTAGAGTGTGCAGTAATGTTGAAATGCGCACAGCAAAGAGAACTTGACAAAATGCAGGTAGTTAGAAATTGTTTAGACGTGCTAGCTCAGCATATTGTTGGTATGGCACTGACTAGAAAATGGAATGTAAAAGAAGCTTTTGAAGTTGTAAGAAGCTCTTACTGCTATAAAGATCTTGACTATGAGGACTTCTTTTCTTTACTACATTATATTGCTGGTCATTATGCAGATTTAGAAGATCGTAATGTCTACGGTAAAATTTGGTTTGACGAAAAAGATTTAGTATTTGGAAGGAGAGGCAAGTACACTAAAGTTATTTATTATCTTAATTTAGGGACAATACCTGATGAAGTGCAAGTTGCCGTCTACAATCTAGAGCCTTACCATTACGTTGGTAATATCGAAGAAGATTTTTTAGAGCGCTTACGTAAAGGCGATATTTTTGTACTTGGTGGAAGGACTTACGAATTTAGATATGCACGTGGCATGCGCTGCTTTGTGCAGGAGCGCAAGGAAGAGCTTCCAACAATTCCTGCATGGTTCTCAGAACTATTGCCTTTGAGCTATGAACTAGCTTTAGAAATAGGTAAGTTCAGAGCTCAGTATTTTGAGCTTTTAAATAAAAAAGATGTAAAAAATATTAAAAGATTATTGGAAAAATATCAAATGGATGAGAATTCCAGAAAAGCAATTCAGCATTATTTTCAGCTACAATATGATTATTTAGGAATTTTTCCTACAGATAAAATTTTAATCATTGAGGATACTTTTGATCTAAGAGCTAGAAGAATATTAGTATTTCATTTTCTTTTCGGCAGAAGAGTCAACGACGCACTCTCTAGAATTTTTGGCTTTATAATTGGAAAATTGCTGAAAGCAGATCTTGGTGTTATAGTCTGTGATAACGGCTTTGGTCTCATTGTGCCAGCCAACGCAGAAATAAATATGCCTGAGATTTTTGAAAAATTATTTAGTACTGACTTATACGAGCTTTTAAAATCAAATGTTAGAAAGACAGAGCTTATGAAGCGCAGATTCAGGCATTGCTCTACAAGGGGTTTCTTAGTGCTTAGAAATTATAAGGGACATAAAATAAGAGTTGCCAGACAGCAATTGAATGCACAAATGCTTTTGCAAGTTTGCGAAGAAATCTCTGAGAATTTCCCTATAATTAAAGAAACTTATCGTGAAATTCTAAAAGATGTTATGGATATAGAGAATGCAAAAAAAGTTTTAGATGCTATAAAAAACAAAGAAATCAAATACTATTATTTAAAGACCGAGCTCCCTTCACCTTTCGCTCATAACCTCATTTTGCTTGGTGAAGCAGATATTATTTTGATGAAGGATCGGAAAGAGAGGCTGATAGAGCTGCATGAGAAGTTGATGAGGAAGTTGAACGAAGGGGATACTTATGAAAGTCCTTGTTTTAGGCGCAGGTAAAATGAGCTCTGCTATAGCACTTGATTTAATGAAAAACAAAGTAGAAGTTGCTGTTGGTGATATAGATTTTGAAGCTGCTGAAAAAGTTGCAAGAAAATACGATGCAATTGCAATTAAAGTAGATGTAAAAGCTCATGATAAACTAATAAAATTAATGAAAAAATACGATGCTGTTGTTTCAGCAGTGCCATACTTTTTAAATTATAAACTTGTCAAAGCAGCCATTAAAGCAAGCACAAATTTCTGCGATTTGGGTGGCAACACAGAAATTGTTAAGAAGGAATTAAAGTTCCACGATAGTGCTAAAAAGGCAGGTATTACCGTAATACCAGATTGCGGTTTAGCGCCTGGAATTACAAATATTCTGTCAGGCTTAGGAGCCAGAAAAGTTAAGAACCTTTATGCCATTTATTGCAGAGTAGGAGGCTTACCCCAAGCACCAAAACCTCCTTTAAATTACGGGTTGTTTTTCTCTATCGAAGGATTGATAAATGAGTACACTAGGAAATGCAGAATAATAAGAAACGGAAAGATAAAAGAAGTTGAGCCATTAACAGAAATCGAACATATATATTTTCATAATTTTGGGATGCTCGAATGCTTTCATACCGCTGGTGGTGCCTCAACGTTGCCTGATACTTTCAAGAATAAAGTCAAAGAGCTTGATTACAAAACGATAAGGTACATAGGGCATTGCGAAAAAATAGTAAAAGCGAGAAGAGAGAAAGAGCTTTTTATCACATTTCTGAAAAAGCATTTAAAGCCCTGCAAAGATGTTGTGCTGCTAAGAGTAAGTGTTGTTGGCGAAAAAGAAAAAATAGAATACGAGCTAGTAGATTATTTTGATGAAAAGAACAAGCTTAGCGCAATGGCAAGGACAACTGGCTTTAGCGCATCGATAATAGCGCAATATTTAGCTAAAGGAGAGCTTGAAAAAGGCGCTTTCACACCAGAGATTTGCATACAGGATGAAAAATTTTTAGCTGAATTAGCTAGAAGAGGTATAAAGATAAATGAAAATTTTCAATAGTATAGAGCTTATAGAGCCTTACCCTGCAATTTATATTGAAGAGCTAGATTTAATTTCGATTGCGGATTTGCATCTTGGCTACGAGGGCATACTTGCAGAGCAAGGTATTTTCATGCCCAAAGTACAGTACAAAAAAATTCTTAATGATGTGCGTAAAATATCAGAGCTTAAAAAAGCATCAAAAATTTTAATTAACGGCGATATCAAGCATGAGTTTTCAGAAACAAGTTATCATGAATTTAAAGAGTTAGTCGATTTCTTTTACTACCTCAACAATAATTTCAAAAAGATAATTTTGATAAAAGGGAATCATGACAATTTCATTTACCGACTAACTGAAAAATATGGTATTGAGCTTTACGATGAGTTAGCTTGTAAAGATTATTTATTCATTCATGGGCATAGGGAGAGAGAGCTAGCGCAAGTTAAAGAAAAAGTGATTGTCTTAGCGCACGAGCATCCTGCACTTGCACTTTATTCAGAGCTTGGAGTAAAAGAAAAACTCAAATGCTTTTTATACGGCAAAGTAAAAGACAAAAAAGTTATTGTGCTTCCAGCAGTAAGCTATTTTGCAGAAGGCAGCTCTGTAAATATTATTCCCCAGCAGGAGCTCCTCTCCCCTATTCTAAAAAATTTAGGAATAGATAATCTCAGAGCAGTTGGTATTGTTGAGCATGATAAATATTTGGAGTTCCCAGAATTATGGAAGTTGAAAGGATTATAAGAGAGCCTTATCCTCATGTGCTTGTATTTAGCAAAAAAGAGTTGCACGGCTGGTATTATTCAAAAGCTCAACAGCGACGAGAGTGCACAAGCGAACGATTGCTAATCAATCCATACGCTGGTTGCTACCATAACTGTTTTTTCTGTTATGCAAACGCTTATAAAGGGTATTTCGAGCGCTATAGAAAAGAAGGTGTTGTTACAGTATTCAAAGATTTTGATAAAGTTATTGCCCAGCAACTAGATTCTCTAAGCGTAGCTAGCTGCGGTTACTTAAGTCCTGTAACAGACCCTTTCCAGCCTATAAATAAAAAATACGAGTTAGCGGAGAAGATAACAGAGGTTTTCGTTTCTAGAAATATTCCTATTGAGTTCATCACAAAAGGCGAGCTGCCTAATAAAATTATTTCTTTAATTAAAACTCAACAGCATTCTTTTGGACAAGTAAGTATTCTAACACTTAACGAGGAGCTCAGAAAGAAACTAGTGCCACGAGGCGCTAATACAGAAACATTACTTAGAAATATTGTCAAGCTGAGCAATGAAAATATTTATGCAGTTGCTAGAATAGATCCTATTTTTCCATATATAACTGATAGTGAAGAGTCTTTAAAAGAACTTGTTAAAAAATTAAAAGACTGCGGTGCAAACCATGTAATTGCAAGTGTAGTTGATATTCCCAAGCCTGCTCAGCAAGATATTCTAAAAAATGTTGATAGAATAGCATCTGGAGCTGCAAGAAAATATTTAGAACTTTACAATGAAAGGATAGGCTATTATTTGCATGCGAATATAAATTATAGAAAAAAAATTTTTAAGTTTTTGCGCGAGGTTTGCAACAAGTTAAATTTAACATTTGCACTATGTATGGAATTTGAGATATGCAGGAATAAAAAACAATACTATCGAGGCTTAAATCAAGATTTCGCTACAAGCTTAAATTGCGAAGGTCTTGATGTGCCTATCTATATAAGAAAAAATGATGAGTTTGAGCCTGCTGACTGCAAGGGTAACTGTCTTACTTGCAAGACCCCAAGTTGCGGCATTGAAGAACTAAAAACTGCAAAAGCTTGGAAACTCAGCGATTATAAAAGATGGAGTAAGTTAGTGAGCGTTAAGAGGTTAGATGAATTTTGAAGTTCGTTTGAGTTTTTATCTAACTTATATTAGAAAAATTTTTTAGCTCCTTAATCATTAAGAAAAAGCAGTGGACGAAATTGTAGTATGCGCAGATATACATGAGGGTATAAACTTTGGTATAAACGTAGATTTAGAAACAGGCATCTCTGCAAGAGCGCTCGATATCCATGAGAATTTTAAAAGGATAGCAAACTTTGCTATTGCTAAAAAAGCTAAATTGTTTGTAATAGCAGGCGATCTATTCGACCGTACTAACGTAGTGCCAATCTATAGAGAAATGGTCAGAAAAGATGTGCTAGAGCCTCTTAGAGCTAATAAAATCAAAGTTTTTATAATTGCAGGTAATCACGACCAGCCCCGCATCTCCAAAAGAGGTACCTCGATAAGCGATTTTGAAGATTACGACAAATCTTTTATTACCGTTTACAGAACGCCTTCGGTGGAAAGAATCTATATAGAAAACAAAAAAATTCTGTGCCTTATTCTGCCTTATATTCATCCTTCTGCAGTTATTGAGCTTATGAAAGGCAAGCTTGGTAAAGAGATTCCTAAAGAGCAAGTGCTAGAAGTCGGGAGAGGAATTATAAAAGAGTGGCTTGAAAACTGCGTTAAGGAGCAAGCAGATTATAAAATTCTATTTGCTCATTATTATATTGAGGGTGCAAAGCTAAGAGAGGTAGCAAGTCCTGAGGTATTGCCAGGCGAGTTCTCTATTACAAAGCAAGAAATATCGCCCGAACTCGATCTTGCAGTTTTGGGACATGTTCATTTGCATCAGAAAGTTGGTAAAAGTGGCAAGTGCGAAATTATCTATACCGGCGGGATTGAAAGAATAGACTGGGGTGAATGCGACGATGAAAAAGGCTTCGTTAGAATTTCACCTTTAGAAAACAAATGGTGTTTTGAAAAACTGCCGACACGTAAAATGGAAAAGATAGAACTGGCGCTCGAGGCAAATGAAAAGGATCCTACTGATAAAATCATCAGCGCACTCGAAAATGTAAAAGATAAAATGATAAAGCTTACAGTTTCTTTACCACTAGGCATGAGAGCTAGAATCGAAGAATCTAAGCTTAGGCTAAAGCTTAAAGACTCCTTTTATTGCGAACTTAAATGGCTCGAGGAGGAAGAGGAGAAAATAGGGCTTGTAAGCTTTACTACTAATCCATTCGAACTATTAAAAAACTATATAGAGCTGAATTACAGCAAGCATCCTAAGAAAGACGAGCTGCATAAGGAAGGAATAAATATTCTAAAAGAGGTTTTAGAATGATCCCAGCATCTTTTGGTAAAGAAAAGCCTCAAATTTCAGAAGGCTTTGTGATAGAAGAGCTTGAACTTAACGGCTTCATGCGATACATTACTAAAACAATTCTAAAAATACCTGAGAAATTCACTGTGATAGTTGGAAGGACGGGAGCAGGTAAAAGCACTCTACTAGATGCAATTACATTTGCACTCTACAGAAGAACTTCTAGAACCGATTTGAAAGGAGTCGGAGTAAAGGTTGAGGATATTTGCAAAAAAGGAGGTTATGTGAAACTTAAATTTTTACAAGGCTCTAAAGAATACGAAGTTATAAGAGGACTTAATAATGTTGGCAAATCTTATTTGATTTTAAAGTCAAATGGAAAAGAAATTCCAGGTAGTATTTCAGAGCTGGATAACAAAATAGAAGAGATTATAGGGCTGGACTACGAAGGATTTAGAAGTTCCACTTTCGTCAGGCAAGAGGAAATGAAAGCATTGGGTAGCGCAAGTGGCGCTGAAAGAATGGGAATATGCCAAAAATTGTTTAGACTCGAAATTTTCGATAAAGCGCAGAAGAGAGCTGACGATAAGCTTCGTATACTGGAAAAAAGCGCTGACGAGCTATCAGGCGAAATTTCGCAAGCTAAGCGTAGTTTAGAGCTTGAGCTACCTGAAAAAACTAAAATTTTGGAGCATGCGATGGTGGAAAGCGCAAATCAGCGAGAAATTCTAAGTAAGCTAGAGAAGAGAGTGAAAGTCAAAGAGCTTGAGTATCGCGAGCTGGTTGTAAGGCATGAAGAATACATTAGGAGCAGAGCAAAATTAGAATCTTTGACTAAGGAGCTTTCTGAGATTGCTATAAAATTAGAAGATGAAGCTGAGAGTAGAAGAGAATACGAAGAGTTAAAGTTAAGGGTGGAAGAGCTTAAAGTAGAAGCAGAAGGTTATGAAGAGCTTGTAGAAGAGCGCACCAAACTGGAAAGGTTAAAAAGCGAATTTGAAAAATTTTCAATCGCTTTTAAATTGAGGGAAGAGGAGTTTCGCAAGCAAGAAGATAGATATAAGTTAGAACTTGCAAGAATTGAAAAACTAGTTCAAGAAGAGCTCGCTAGAAAGAAATCACTTAAAACAGCCCTTAGTCAAGAGCAAGCGTTTGAGCTTCTTAGAAATGAGGGCGCGCTAAAAGAAAGAATCGCAAGAATAGGCAAAGAGCTAGGCTGGCCACTACCTAGTAGCATAATAAATGAATTGACTAAAGAAAGGGTGCAAGCGCATGAAGAGCTTGTAAAGGTAAGTAAAGATGTGAGTGCAATTAATAAAGATTCTTTTGTACTATCCGAGATCGATAAAAGAGTGAAGGAGCTTGAAGTTGAGCGTTCAAGAAAAGAGGGAGAAAAAGAAAAAGAGCTTGAACAACTGCGTAAAAGTATATTAGAAATTCAAGCTCAAATTGAGACTTGTGGGTTTAGAAGCGAGGACGCCAACAAATTGAAAGAGCTTGCTAGCGCGATTACTAAAAAACTCAAAGCGCGAGAAGAGCTTCAGCGTTGCGAAAAACGTTTTCAAGAGCTTAGCGAGTTATCTAAACTTATCACAGAATGGCAATTAAGAAAAGATAATTTAGAAAAAGAGCTTGTAGCTCTAAAATCAAAAATTACAGAAATGCTTGGTTATGAGGAGCGCTACAGAAAAGCAGAACAAGAGCTTGAAGCATTAAGAAATGAGCTGAGCAATACTGAGAAAACACTGGCTAGATTAGAAGCTGAAGCTGAGTTGGTAAGAAAAGAAATTGAAAAATTAATGAAGAGAAAAGAAGAAATTGCAGTAAAAGAGAAATCGTATAAAGAGCTTAAAGAGCAAATAGAAGTACTTACTATCCTCAAAGATAAAATATTCCATAAAAGAGGTATTACAATGTATGCAATTAATCAGCTACTTGCAATACTAACTAAAGAAGTTTCAGCTAACCTTTCAGACATGACTGCCCAACGCTTTAGCCAAGCTAATTTAACAATTTACGAAGAAGGCGAACGCTATGGACTTAAAATTGAAGTTCTAGGCGTTGATGGTAAATGGCATGATGCACAAGAATTTAGTGGCGGAGAGAAAACTCAAATTAATGCTGCACTAAGATTTGCAATTGCTAAGCAGCTGGCGCTTCTACCGCAAGTAGGTAAAACCTATGGCAGAATGAAAACTCTTTTTATAGACGAAGGCGATTTAGGATCGCTGGATACAGAAACGAGCAGAGAGCTCTTCGTAAGAAAGTTATTTGATCTAGGAAAGTTTTTCGATAAAATTATTTTGATAACTCATCTAACAGACGTTGCAGAGCGCCCAGAGTTCGCAACTAAAATAACTGTAGCAATGTCACCGGAAGGTGTCTCCAGAATTGAATATTAGCAAATTAAAATTATGGAAGTGTTACCTCGCCCATTATTTCGTTTGTAGGAATATGAATTAACATAACTGTTATTCCGCTTTCTGCATACTCTCCTCTCAATTTTAAACAATCTCCGACTGAAAGTGTCATATCCATATCTTCATCTAAGAAAGAAACCATGCCTGTTTTATTACCGTAAATTTTAGGATCGTTTAATATGAAAATATCCTTAGCCACAGCTTCTTTCAAAATGATGACTTTGACTTTGTCTAAACCAACAGCTCTAGAAACAGAAGTAATATTAACTGTATAATTTCTATCTTCTTTAGTTACGCTCATTTCTATACCAGGTGTAGCTTTAGTTCCTCCTCCTATAATTCCAGTAAGCCATACCCATACAGCAGCAGCTATAACCACAGTAATAACCACAAGCAATATTACCCCTATTACTGGCGAGACCACCGCTTCTTTACTTTCTCTTTCATTAATGCCTATCAATCCAATCTCACTACTCCTATCAAGCTTCCACCAGTTGGATTGTGCCTTAGATATAAGGAATAAGTGGCTAAAGTTTTGAGCTCACTTACATCTAACCCTGTGGTATTATTGACTGTTAACTTAAGTCTATCGTAAGACGCTATCATACCGCCTCCATTATACCATATGATATTTAGCTCTTTAGTACCGTTTAAATCTATCGTGTACTTATATGGCTTGTTTATTTCCGCTGGGAAACCGAAGGATGCTTTTACAAACCCGTCTTTATCGCATATATAGCATTTAACATCTTTAGGCTCTGCCTTCGGTCTGAATGTTTTCATCAAAATAATATAAGTCACGTTACCGCTACTAATATTTTTATCATAGATTGCGAGCTCAGCAACAGGCACAAAACCGCTCTGGAAAACGAAGCCACTTACCCAGACAAACATTACAGTTGCGAATACTACGCATATCCCAATAAGTAGAACTGTACTGACAATGGGTGAAACCGCATAATTATCTTTTTTTGGCATTCTAATTTTCAAATAGCTTTAAAGTTCAAATGAACTTTTCTGAAAGATGCCGCGGGCGTGGCTTGAACACGCGACTTCGAGATCTTCAGTCTCGCACTCTCCCAGCTGAGTTACCGCGGCACCTAGCACTTTTAGCCTTTCTTAATTTATAATCGCTGTACCTATATTTAAGAATTTACAGTGCCGGGGGAAAATCTTAAGAAATCGGTAGCCAATCTTTAAAAAATGAAAATCTCTGTTCTTAGACTAGGTCACAGACCCCAGCGCGATAAGAGGGTAACAACACACGTGTGCTTGGTGGCAAGAGCTTTTGGTGCAAGTGAAGTTTTCGTTACAACTAAGGATCTCAAGTTAAAAGAAAGTATTGAAAAAGTTAAAGCTAAGTTTGGCGACGACCTTAAATTACTTTTTTGCAAAAATTGGCAAGAGCTAGTAAAAAATTGGGATGGCATAAAGGTACATCTAACGATGTATGGTGAACATATTAATGAAGCTCTTCAGAAAATACCGCAAGACAAAGATTTACTAGTAATAGTAGGAGCTGAGAAAGTACCAAGCGTTGTATTTGAGCTTGCCGATCTCAATATTGCAGTTGGCAATCAGCCTCATAGCGAAGTTGCTGCTTTAGCTGTATTTCTGGATCGATTTCTAAAGGGCGAGGAGTTATATAAAGATTTTAAAGGCGCTAGAGTAAAAATAATACCCGCAAAAAGAGGTAAGAATATAAGGCGAACGCCAAACTAATGAATTTTTCTACTAAGATAAAAACCGCAATTACTACCTATCTTGTTCTCTTCTAGCTCGCCGATACTGAGAATCACGTCAAATCCGCAAGCTTTAAATTCATTTATAAGTTGAGAAGCTGTTTCAGGTCGATTAGCGTCAATGGAAGACGTGAGTTTGTTTTCGCAGACCTTCTCAGTAGGATTTAAAGGAGTGAGTTTAATTGCAAATTTTTTTGGATTGAAATATCTACGAATAACTTCAGGCACTACCTCGTAACCTTCTGTTACTGCAAAATTAAGAGTTATTTTTCTATCTTGAGGCTCGACGAATTTTTCACCATACTCGGAAATATCTTTGAGATTCCATTTATTTACAGGCATAAGCTTGTCTCTCTTGGCAGGATTGGTTGTATGAATTGAGAACTGGAGCTGAAAAAAGCCTCCTGAGTAATATCTATTTTTAATTTCAATTAATCGCTCGAAAAAATCGTTACAACCTTTGGGAGCAAGTGTAGAAATAGCAGGCATAAGTCCAGGTGCATTATAGAGCTTTGGCAACTTCTCTAAAACTTCCAGCACATTATTATTGAGCGCAGGCTCACCCATCCTCGCAAACTGAATTTTGAATTTAGGAATCGGTATTTTACGGTCAGAAAAATACTTAGCTACTAAATAATCTATTTGCTCTATCATTTCCTGAGCTGTAAGCTTACCTCTGTAAGTTGTACTCGCATCGCACATAAGGCATTTTACAGGGCAGCCGAACAAGCATGATATTATCAGTACCCATTTTTGAGCTTTAAGCAGAGGTGGTTGAAGCGACTCTGCAAATTCCACCATGTATTCATTTGAGCCTCTCATTACTGCGACATAGACTTTCGCTAAATCTTCGTGGCCTTGCTCATATACTACTTCCATTTTCTCAAGAATTTAATTACTTTGTCAGCAGCTATCAATCCATCACCTACTGCAATACCCACTTGCCTCAAACTAACTCTTTTAATATCGCCTGCAAAGAATATACCTGATTTTTCAGCTCTATTTTCAAACTTCATCTCACTATCTAAAATCTCTAGGTTTGCAACCCTTCCTACTGCGATAATAGCATAATCGCAATTGAAAATATTAACTTTTCCGTCTGTAATACAATTAATTGCAAGCTTATTATTAGTTATTTCAAAGCTCAGAGGTTTAGTGTTTGAGTGAATAATAATATTTTCTGCTTTTTTGGCTCTATCCACAAGAAGCTTAAGAGCTTTAGGCACTGCTTTCCTGAAGAGTATATCCACTTTACTAACTTTGGCTGAGAGATTAAGTGCATAATCGAAGGCAGCATCGCCGCTGCCAATAATTGCAAGCCTCATACGTTTCTTTAAAGGAGGTAACTCAGCAACTTCATAAAATATTCTTTTACCTGCAAGCTCTTTTTCGTTTTTTATATTTGCAGCTTTAGGTATTGTGCCTGTGGCTAAAACTACTGAGCGCGCTAAAAATCTGTTTTTTTCTGTAATTATTGTAATGAGCTTTCCACTAACTTTTAACTTCTTTACCTCCTCCTTCATCACTTCAATATCTAACTTCTTAATCTGCTCTTCGAAAAGCTTTACGAGCCTCTTACCACCGATTCCTTTTGGAAATCCTAAGTAATTCTCAATAAGATTTGCATTTGAAGCCAAGCCTCCAATTGCTCTACGCTCCAACACCAAAGGCTCCAGACCAAATCTTTTAAGCTGGATTGATGAAGCTAAGCCTGCAGGACCTGCGCCTATTACAACTACATAGTAAATCATTTTTTATTTAGCACAGCCAGTATCTCTTCTGTAAGTTTAGGAATAGCAAACCCATGCGCTAGTGTTTTTAAACTAGCTAAATGGAGCTCTTCATTAACTGTAGCAGTTGCATCTATTACAAAATAAACTTCTAAATCTCTTGTAAAAGCTTCTCTTGCGATAGTTTCGCAGCATAGATTTGTCATAACTCCGGTAATAACAATACTTTTTATATCGCGAGCTTTAAGAATATTCTCAAGCTGAGTGTTATAAAAGCCGCTGTATCTGGTCTTCCTAACAATAAATTCGCCTTTGCCAGGCTTTAGCAACGATATAATTTTAGAGTAATAGGATCCTTCTTTTACATTGTCCTTCCACCATCTCTTCATAATACCGCAACCCTCGTCCTCTTTTACACCATACCTTGTGAATATTATACAATACTGATTTTTTCTATACCCCTCTAAGAGTCTCAAAACGTTCGGAACGATCGCTTTAGCTGCAGGAATAAACGCGTGAGAATTGCTATCAAGAAAGAAATTCTGCATATCTATTACTAGCAGTGCGGAAGAGCGAGGGACGAGCTGAAAACTCTTGCTTTTATTATAAAGCTCTAAAGCTTTAAGCCACTTAAGAGCTTTGATTGATAGATTTTCTGCAGTAACGTATTCTCCTTTTTTGACCATTCTAGAATCAATTAAAGCCTTTTGTAGAAATATAAATTTTTATATATCACAACTTTATATAGTTATTTGCATGAAAAGATCCCCGGCTTAGCTCAGTTGGTAGTTCGGATGAATTGCTTTGCAATTCATCCTCGCTCCAAATTGCTTGCGACGGAATTTGCTTTGCAATTCCGTAGAACGCAATTTGTCGCAGCGGGGGACTGTATCTAACAAATCCCGGCTTAGCTCAGTTGGTAGAGCGGGGGACTGTAGTTGGTTTATGCAAATGCTAGCGCATTTGCATGTAGATATCCCTAGGTCGCTGGTTCAAATCCGGCAGCCGGGATTTTTTTCTGACGGGATAAAAATGGCTAGAAGAAGGAGCAAAAGTAGAGGACAAACACTAAAAGAGATAAGAGGGGCGCAGGCATCGGCATACAATAGATTTGAGAAGCTAATAGAGTCAAAATGCAGAAATTGTAAAAAATTCGATGGCGGAAACTATTACTGCCAAAAATGGGCAGGCGAACTCAAATTCGGATTTAACTCTGTATACGAAGCCACAAGAGCATATAATGCATGCGCAACTATAATAAAAACATGCGAAGAGTACGAAGAAATGATAAAAGAGTAGCGCAGTTAGATCGAGCAGTTTATGAGCATAAAATAATTCGCGACTCAGTTCACGGCAATATAAAGATAGAAGGGCTGCTGCTCGACCTTATGGAAACGCCCGAGGTTCAGCGCTTAAACTGCATACACCAGCTTGGATTCGCATATCTTGTCTATCCGGGGGCACATCATTCACGTATAGAGCATTCTTTAGGCACAGCGCATATCGCAGGTAAGATAGCAGAGCAGCTAAACTTAGAAAATTACGAAAAAACTCTTGTGCAAGCAGTAGGATTATTGCATGATATAGGTCATGGTCCATACTCTCATACACTTGAATACATTCTCGGCAAAAAACTAAAAAAGGATCACGTAGATATAACAAAACAGATAATTACTGGCGAATATAGTGTGATAAAGGGTAATGAGTTGATAGCTATTGACAATACTAAAACTGTAGCTGAGATTTTAGAGCGCTATGACCTAGAGCCTAGAAAAGTTGCTAACTTAGTATCTAAAAGTTTTGTAGATTATAGCTTAGATGTTTTTTTGACTAAAGAAATTGAGAGAAGATATTTGCATCAGATAATACATAGCCCTATAGATGCAGATCAAATTGACTTCTTGATCAGAGATGCTTATTACACAGGAGTAGCTTACGGTATTATTGATACTGAGCGACTAATTCAAACAATGACATTATTTAAGGACGAGCTTGTGATGGATAAAAAAGGTGTGTCGGCAATTGAGAGCATGCTTGTAGCTCGAGGCTTAATGTATTCATCAGTCTATTTTCATAAAACTGTAAGAATAGCAGAAATTATGCTGGCAAGAGCAGTCGAAAGAGCTTTAGAGCTCGGTAAATTAGAAGAACTCAATAGAATGGTAGACTCAGAGCTTTTAGCGGAGTTAGAGAAAGCTCACAGCTATTGCAAAGAAATCGTGCTCAGGTTGAAGTATAGAAAACTGTTTAAGAAAGCTTATTCTAAAGATATTAAGGAGTTCAGTAAAGAGGAGCTAGATGCACTCTCGGAGCTTGATAATGCAGATAAGAGGCTAAAGAAGGAAAGAGAGCTTTGTAGAAAGGTAGGTGCAAAAGAAGGTTACGTGCTTATCGATACCCCAGGAAAAGAAATAATACTTTCAGAGCCGAGACTTGATAAAATAGATATTAGAATTTTAGACAATGGTAAATTAAGATTCTTTAGCGACTATTCGCCAATTGCTAAAGCAATGCGCACTAGAAAAATAGTTGACTGGGCTGTAATGGTCTCGACTCAACCTAAATATTCAAAACAAGTAGCGAAAGTAGCGGAAAGAGTTTTACTAGGCTAGAGAGAAAAAAAATATATTTTATAAGTGCTATAATGAATATTATGACTAATGAAAAAAATTATATGCTGAGCTGGGGAGAGTACGATAAGCTTTGCTATCAACTTGCAGAAAAAATAACTAACGATAATACCGCTTTTAATAATATTATATGTATAGCGCGCGGGGGACTTGTTATAGGTAGAGTACTGGCTGATATTCTGGATTTACCGCTTCACGTAATTTATACTCAGCGCTATAAAAAAGGCAGTAAGGAAACTTATAGTGTAATAAGGCTTACCGATGTTTTGGGCACATCAAAGTTTGGAGGCAATATATTAGTTGTAGATGATATTACCGACGAGGGTATTACTATGAAGACAGTGGTTGAAAAAATTAAAAGCATGGTAGATATTAATACAGTAAAATCAGCCACATTATTTCACAAACCGCGCTCGGTATTTACACCTGACTATTATATAAAAACTACTAATGACTGGATTGTATTCCCATACGAGGTTTGCGAATATTGCTTGGACTCAGGGCAGGAAAAATGTCCTAAAGGAGTAACAGAAAAAGGAGTATGTCATAGGAACAAAAAAAGCCAGAAAAATGGATGAACTTGCACTAATATCTGAGCTTAAAATAATACAGAATTTACTTATTTCTATAGGCTTAGGAATTTTGATAGGACTGGAGCGCGAGCATCATAAAAGAGTAGAATCAGGCGAAAGAGCTATTGTTATCGCCGGTATTCGTACATTTCCTATAGTAGCACTTTGCGGTACTTTACTTGCAATTATTACAAGGCTAGCAAGTGAATCTGGACAAATTTCAGGCGCTCTTCTACCTTATTTCTCTCTTCTAATCCCTTTAGGACTTTTCGGCTTTATTCTTTTAGCTCTGGTTATGTTCTATGCGAAGCATCAGCTAGAGCTTACCGGACTAACTACTCCTATAACTGTAATTGCAACTTTTATTCTGGGCGTTTTGGTAGGCTTTGAACTCTGGCTTGTCTCTCTGATTTGCTGTGTGGCTATAACTCTTTTACTAGTATCTAAAAAAAGATTACATGAGCTTGCCTCAGTACTTACAGAAAGCGAGCTTATGAGCGCCCTAGGCTTTATTTCAGTTGCTTTTATATTATTACCATTAGCTCCCAATGAACCTATTTTTGGAATTTTCAATTTTAAATGGATGCTTTCAATTATAGTATTCGTCTCGGCAGTTTCGTTCGTTTCATTCCTTGCAATGAGACGTTACGGTATAACTAAGGGAATCCTTTTTTCATCACTCTTTGGTGGGTTGGTAAATTCAGAAGCTACCACCGCATCGCTCTCCCATCATGTGAAAAGAAAAAATGAACTTCTCAGTATTGTAACATTAGGAATAGTTGTCTCCAACACTACAATGCTTATACGGAATTTGATAATTGCTGGCTTTGCAGACCCTCATTTTAAAGTTCTATCATTTATGCTGCTTCCTATTGCTGCAATGTGTGTAGTAAATATTGTTCACTTATCACTCTCTCCAGCGCCAATGAGAGTTGAGGAAGAGCTTAAAATCGATATTAAATCGCCTTTCGCAGTAATACCTGCAACTAAGTTTGGAGTTTTATTTGTTTTAGTAGCATCTTTAGGCTATGCAGTAACTCATTACTTAGGAAAAGACTGGATCTATTTAACAGCGCTCGGTGGCTTTGCATCAAGCGGGGCAGTAGTAGCGAGCCTTGCATTGCTTGCCTATCAATTTCCTGGCGAAATTTCTTTCAGCGCTCTTGCAAGCACTTGCCTTCTTGCATGTATTATTTCTACACTTACAAATATAGGAATTGCAGGCTTTAGCTCAAAAGAGCTTGCCAAGAAAGTAACTAAGCCACTCATAATAACAGCGCTTGTAGGAACAATTGCAATAATTATTCTGCTGCGATTTATAATGCCTCTATTGCCTTAACTCTTCTCTAATATACCTAAACATTTTTTTAGGACTCAAAGTATCTAAAAAGAAATGATAATCTTCTTTTGTAAACTCTCTTAAGCAGTAGAGAATACCTAAATAGATACCAACACACAGCAAGCCTGCCAAAATCAATGAATAAAATCTATCTAAAGGCAGAGTTTGCGCAAGCAAATAGAGCAAAAGAGCGGTTAAACAAGCCACAAGTAAGTGGATAAATATTTTGGGGTTTGTTGTTGTATTTGTAAGCTTCTTAACATAAAATCTTGAGATAAGTATACCTACGCATGCTGAGATAACTGTAGTTAGCGCAGCGCCGAAAGCGCCCAAGCCTAAAAATCTCACTCCAAAAATAGCAGGAGGTATGAATATCATATTTAGAGCTATATTTAGGAGTGCAACTGTACCTGCAATTTTAGCGCCTAATTTTGGTAGATTAATAGCGCCGAACTGTAGCCAGTAAGGACTGTTTATCGACACTAAAACTGTATACAATGCCAAAGTTTGAAGTACTGTTACTGCAGGTAAGAACTCAGCTGAAAGTATTACTATTATTATTTGAGGCGCTAGCGCTATTATAAATGCTATAATTGGGAATATAACAAGTGATATATAGCGCTCTGCTTTTTGAGTTAATATTGCAATCTCTTTTATTTTATTCTCAGCATGATAGCTTGATAGAGTAGGAAATAATAGAGCACCTACAGCACCTGAGATCATAATCACGAAATTATTTATTTTCTGAACACCAAAATAATAGCCAACTTCTTTGCTGCTCCAGAATAGCTGGATCATTACAGTATCTATATTTACAGCTATGACAGAAATTGCTATAATAAAGAAAACAGGCAATGCAAAACTCAGATAACTTCTGAAATATTCTTTATCGTATTTACCTATAGTATAGTTCCTGAAAAGCCATAGTGATACAAGGAGCATGAGCACAACGCCAATTACATAACTGCTTGCAAGTACAATTACACCAAGTCCTAAAACAGCGATAGGAATAGTAATCAATACTCTCGAGAAAGTTTCTGTAAAATAAGGAATTTGGAATTTTGCAGTTTCTTGACGTGCGCAAAAAGTAATTAAAAAAAACTTACTAAATGACCAGAGCACAATATAAAAGAGCATTATGTAAAGGACAAGCTCATGTTCTCTACTTTCAAAGCCTCTTCCGAGCAAAAACTTCCAAACAAAAACACTGCCTAAAATGCAAGTAGCCATTACTACGACAAGAATTGCTTTAATGGTAAAAAAAGTACCGAGACATTTATTAAGCTCTTTTCCTTCAGAAATTCTCTTTACATGAGCTCCATCGAACCCCAAATCTGCAATGAAAGAGAACGTAGTAACAAAGGCAAATGCAAACCCAACGATACCCAGAGGATAAGCGCCCATGAAGCGAGCTACGAAAAACAAGCCGACGTAACCTAATAGTGCTGAGATAATATTAAATCCAAATATAAGTGTTGATTTGCGTGCAATCATTTTTTCGACAGTAAATAAGCAGAGAGATTTAAATATTTGCTTGCTCATTATAAGAGCCATGAAAGCTGTAATTCTAGCTGCGGGAGAAGGTCTAAGGCTGCGCCCATTAACAGTTACAAGACCTAAAGTAATGCTCACTATAGCAAACAAGCCTATACTTCAATATGTAGTAGAAGCGCTGGTTAGGAACAGATTAAAAGAACTAGTCATTGTAGTCGGGTACAAAAAGGAGAGGATAATGAGCTATTTTGAAGATGGTAAAAAATTTGGCGCGAGCATAGAGTATGTAGAGCAGGATAAGCAATTGGGCACTGCGCATGCAGTAGCTCAAGCAAGTAATTACGTTGAAGACAAATTTTTAGTCATTGCAGGAGACAATATTATTGAGAGTGAAACTCTTGCGCAACTCATCAAATCCAAACCGCCTTCTTTACTCATTACAAAGAGCTCGCTACCGTCAAAATACGGCGCTGTAATCACTGAAGGAAGAAAATTAAAAAATATTATAGAGAAGCCTGAGCTGAAAGTAAGTGAACTTGTATCTACAGGAGCATATATTTTCTCACGCGATATTTTCAAAGCTATAAAGAGCTCTGGTAGCGTAGATCTTACTTCTACACTCCAGCATCTTCTACGCGAAAATACCAAGATATCATGCGTTAGGACAAGTACTTGGTATGACGCAGTATATCCTTGGGACTTGCTAAGAATAAATTCCGAGATTCTTGCAAAAGCGCGAATAACAGGACTTGGCGGTAGGGTAGAGAAAAATGTTACTATTAAAGGAAACGTACAAATAGGGAAAGACACTATTATCCATTCTGGTTGCTGTGTAGTGGGCCCTGTAGTAATTGGTGCAGAATGCGAGATAGGCCCTAACGTATGTATTTTTCCGTCAGTGAGCATAGGGGATAATGTAACAATCGAATCTTTTTCTGAAATAAAAAATTCTATTATAATGAACGATGCGAGGGTAGGGAGCTTTACAAAACTCTCTAGCTCAGTTCTCGGCGAAGGTGTAGCTCTAGGCTCGCATTTTGTGAATGATGTTGCCAGGAGTTACGTTCAGCTATCAGACGGTTTCCATGAAACAGCAGATTTAGGCGTGATTATAGGCGATGACACAATTATAGAAAATTCTGTCTCTGTCGAGGCAGGTAAATTGATAGGCGTGGGATGCAAGCTCGGCGCAAGGAAACTGATTACAACCAACATTCCTGATAAAACCGTAGTGGTTTGAGATGTGTGGAATTATAGGGTATTGTGGCGCAAGAGAAGCGCAGAAGATAATATCTGAT
>JASEFT010000017.1 GCA_030018475.1 Candidatus Thermoplasmatota archaeon | reverse complement strand
GGTATCGTGTCTATTTTGATAAGTCCTGTCTCAGTCCATTCCCCTACATTGCTTGCGTTGTCTACTGCACGGAACTTTATTATCCATCTGCCGTCTGCTAAAGGAAGTGACGCTGTTTCATACCAGTAGAATATTCCACTATCAACGGTAGTATTTGTAGGATGATCTATTTTTTCCCACTCTATATAATTCAAACCAGACTGGACAGTACCTTCATCTGCGCCTGCTGCATTTACAGTTACATTTGAAGTGTACCATCCGTTATCGCCGTTTGGAACTGACGGACTAATTGGAACACTTGTTATTATCGGCTTCGTTACCTCGTACCCTGCAAGCGCTTCTTGCACATCACCTTCTGGCGGAGGCGTAACGTCCCAAGTCGAAGCTTTGTCTTGTGCTAACGCGCAGAACTGTAAATAGTAATCAGCTGTAGGTGTATATGACCAAGTACCTATTGCCTCGAATGTATCCGGATCAAATATTATCCAGCCAGCCAACGCCCAAGCGCTCCAGCTTGAGTTATTTGTTGAGGTTCTAACGTAGAATGAAAGGTTATGTATGCCTGAAATGTTATCTCTTGCATCGTAGGATATTTGTATAGCAGTATTCCACCAATATGGCGAGATTGAAATATCGCTCTCAAATGGCGCATAGCAATCAAGACCCACCCAGGTATCTTTTTCAGCTGGATAGGGTTCAGGTCCGTTGCTTAGATTATCGTATGCCACACTGCACAGCCAATACGTGCCGTTCCCTTCTGGGAAGGTGAAGGCCCATGACCAGCCGTCACTACCGTCAGTATCTACATCGAAGAATATCCACGAAAGCGCTGAGAAATCTGTAGAGTTGTTAAGTGCATACTTGTAGTAGAGTGATACGTTATACACACCAGAATATGCATCGCTTGCAGTACCGTCGACGGTAAGCGTACCATACTCTGCTTTCCAGCGTGGTGTTGTGGTAACGTGAGACTCTGGCGGTGTTGTGTCTATACACACCAAATACTTATCTATTGTAGTATTGTTATTTCCTACATTATCTTCAGCACCGTAGATTATAGTATACCAGCCGTCTCCTTGATAGTCTGCATCTAGTGTGAATGTAATATACCACGCGACTATTCTGTTCCTAGTAATGCTGCTCTGGTTAGCAGGGTCATAGAATATCTGATAGTATTGAGAATAATCATCATATTCTACTATATACCAGATCTTGTTTATGCCAGAAACATTAGATAATCTATCAGTTGCGTTAATTTGGAGCTCTGTGGCTCTTGTAATGTTATAGTAAGTATCTGCAGCGTTTTTGTAATTTGGAGTTTTAACCCATGGCGTATCTAAAGTTGGGTCGCTGTTGTCTTGCGTAGAGTTAACTATATAAGACCATTGGGACGTAGTTGTCTGCATTCCTCCGCTTGTCGTGTTATACTGCCCTAGATTATCTCTTGCTCTGAACCTGTAATAGTATTTTTCACCGTCTGCGCAAGTACTGTTATCTGTATTCCATACTTGGTAGTTAGTCGGAATCCAGCCTGAGTTTTCAGGCGACGATGAGAACGCGTCGTCATAACCCTTCTGACACCAATATGGCACAGCATGGAGCCCAGAGCCCGCGTCGGTAGCGCTAAACGTTACAGTATTATTTAATCCTCTAGTCCAGTTCTGACAGCCGTAATGATAATCTACCTGAGGCTTTATTTCAATCAATGCTGGAGGCGAATTGTCAAGGAATATGTTTTTAGTTCCGATTGTACCATTATTTCCTACGGTATCTCTTGCGCCGTATTCTATAGTATGCTCAACCTCTGCAAAAGTAGAAGGCACTCTAAACGTGATGGAGGCGTTTGTATCATTTCCTGCAATGTCTCGCTCGTAATAAGTCGTATTAATGATATACCATATCAAGTGTACACCTGCAGAATTATTTGCCCATATCGTAAGCACTGTTGTACTGTTAATAAAGTAATCCTTGTAGACCGGTGTGCCTGTAATAGCTAAGTTTCCGGTCGGTGATAGAGTATCAAGTCTTACATAGAAAGAACCAGGAGTATCAGTCCTGTTGCCTAACTTATCTGTTGCATGATATTCGATTTGGTAAAGCCCATTAGTTGTCAGACCTAGATCGTCAAAAGTAAATGTCGTACTGGTATCGTTCACCACAATCCAATCGCTCCAAGAGCCGCCGCCTTCCGTATAGTTATATCTGTACTGCACGCTGTACACTCCTGCACAGTGGTCTGGCTTATCTGAGCCGCTTATTGTAATAGGCGTAGCGTTCGTAATATTCGCCGGACTACCATACTTTGGATCCCCTATACTGTGGCTCTTGTCTGGCTCGCTATCATCTATCCAGATTACAAACTTACCAAGCGTTACATTCCAAGTCACATTATCTCTTGCCCCATAGTAGATTGTATATTCTGTGTCTTCCGAGTAGCCTGTTAAATCTACTGCTATAGTATCAACTCCTATGGCGCTTTCATAATAGTTGCCCTCCGGTTTGTCACTCCAACTGATGTTGTACCAAGTGATATTTATACCTGAATGAGTTATCGGGAGCGAGTCACCTGCAATATCTGGCTTGTCTATAACCTTTATTGTAATTGGCGTGCCTGCAGACCAAGCTTCGTTTGGCTTGGTTGTGACGTTATAAGGGTCATCAGCAGTTGCTCTATATTTGGGATCGCCTATTAAAGGATAGCCTTCTGCAATAGCAGGCGCATCGTTATCCTGTGTAGAATTAACTTCTAGGAACTTGTACGAATATACTCCTATCTGTCCAAGCTCGTCCATCGCAGTAACATTGAAGCGATATTTTGCACCACTAACTAAATCAGTCCAATTGCACCAGCCTGTATTGTTATCATCATCGTCAGCCCAATATACAGTCCAGTTAATCCAGTACTCAGGATCTTCTAACGTGTTATATGATCCGCTACCCTGTTTCCATGCTGTAGCCGGATCATGCCCTGTAGAAATCCATTCAATAAACGGATGCTCGTTATCTATTGAAGCGTTATAGGCTTTTATACCAGCTCCGGTACCGTCAGTTGCAGTCCATGTAACATTATTCCAAGTGCCTTGAGTCCAGTTTTGACCTACTGGCGAGACCCATGTAACTTGTGCCTCGACTGCGGTAACATCTGGCGGCGTGTTATCCAGATAAATCCACTTCGTTTCGTTTAGCTCTATGTTAGGATCGTCTGGCGTTGAGGGTATTGTTGTGTAGCCAGTTACATTGCTGTAAGCCCAATCGTAAGTTCTGAAAGTAATATTGTAGTGTCCATCTGGTAAATTATAAGGTGCTAAGGTAAAATCTCCAGTTGTTGCTGATAAAGTGCTTGGTGCTGTTGTAAGTATAGTTACGTTCCAATCAGTTACATCCCCACTTGTATTAGTCACTCTCCACTCTATCTTCCATACGCCCGAGACATTATCTGTGGAAGTGAACTTAAACGGAGTGGTATTGTTTATATAAGTCGGACCCGTGCCGTGCTTAGGCTCGCCTATAGCAATTACTGTATTTGGATAATCTGCCCAGTAGTAATCTTGAGTCGAGTTGTTGTATGGCGGCCCCGTAGAAGGCGCGCTTACATGTCCCACAGCATCTTTCGCGCGCACCCGATACCAATATGTCTTATTATTTTTCAAATCTGTAAAGCTATGCCAAGGAACGTCAACCCAACCGCTATTTTTAATTGGTGCCCCAAAATCTTCGGTATCATTGCACTCAAAGTAATAATAGGTTGGTGAGCCATCATCAGAAACGTCGTTACAAGAAACGTTATTTTTATCGCCTTTTGTGTACTTCGGCTCCGGATTCATCGTTGGCGTAGTCGGTGTTGTCACATCCGCTGTTAGCGTAGCAGTTGCTACAGCTTCTGGAGGCTGCTTAGTACCATCTGAATACACAATATCATTCGGTAAGATTGTAGCTTTAAATTGATCCCCTTCTGTTATAGTGCTGTTTGTCTGAATCACAACAAACCATTGGTAGAGACCTGCAACGCTCGTGGGGACAGCCTCTGAAAGCTCCATCCTGCATGTAAGACCATCCCAACTAATGCTTGTAAGGGTTAAGCTAGTATCTCCACCATCAAGAACATCATCTTTTGAGCCATCATCTCGATATATCCCGACGCCGGAGTCGCCACTTGTCGTGCTTAGAGCTAGAAGGTCTTCTTTTGTAAAGTCCTTAACGTTTGTGAAAGTCACATTAACATATTTGAGAGTATACCCTGTTGCATCTGCAGTTGCATTAAACCCAAATATTGCATACTTTCCACTTTCTTTCACCCAAGGATGACCATCCCAAGTTAGAGCTTTTGTAGTGCCATTAGCTACCTCGGTATCGAGCCTTACTCGAATGTATTCCGTAGTGTTATGGTTACCTATTGTTCCACTGTCTACATCGAAATCAAGGGCTTTGTCTGTAGCATTTATATACAAATCGAACAAGCCGTCAGCAGCAACATCAACTTCTACTTCTAAGTAATATTCGTTACCTGCGCCAGCAGTCATTGTTGCCCAGCCAAGCGTAGAATTGATTAATGTTGTATTGATCTTTACAGCTTCGATGCCCGCTAAATTATCAGTAACATCGCAAGTCAAATTCAGTACATCGCCCCTTCTTGCATATTGCTGACCGAGTGCATTTACTCTGTAGACGGGATACTTAACCGCTGTATTGGTAACACTTGGTATAATCGTATCTGCAGTTATAGTAAGATCTCGCCAGATATCAGCGCTAGGTGATGTCGTATACGTATCTACTTCATCAGTACCGCCTATTTGATCTGCTTGAATGGATAAATTAAACTGTGTTCCGTTCTTAATGCTATCGCTTGTCCTGATTACAACGATAAAATTCCATTCCGCCATCAGAGAGGGGCCTGGATTCGTAAAGTTCACTCTCCAGTCGTCAGTAGCACCATCACCATCTGAATCAACATCAGTCCAAGTTGGTATATCAGTATATTCTGCAAGACCTTCATCTGCATCCCAAACACCATTGCCATTTGTATCGTTATACAGAGCCACACCACTGTCAGTGCCTGCAGTTAAACTAGAAAGATTGCTTTTATCGAACCACGTCACGTTTGTGAATGTTATATTCACAAAGTCTACCTTCAGTGCACCGCTTGTACCATTCGTCACAGTTAGATTCATTACTGCTACGGGGTTGCTGCTCGCCCTTATATATACGGGTGCGCTAAGCCCTGCATCTGCAGTCATACCCTTCTCTATAGTTGTTGCTGCTTGCAGAATGACTGCAAGCACTACCAAAACCAATACTGCGCCAATCAAACTTGCTACAAGGTACTTCTTACTAATCCCATCTCTTCTTGACATTTTTTCATTCACACCTTTTTGGGTTTTTTTAGTCGATTTTCTCGAGTTGAATTCTGTTATTAACGTTCTACTATATAAAGTTTTATGTACAGTTTTCGAATAGAAAGCGCTTTTTAGTAGCGATTTAGGTTCTCAGCAACTAAGAAATTCAAGTAAAAGATGAATAGGAGCTGAGAGAGGATAGGTTATATCAAATGAGCGCTGAATTAATGGCTACGATAACAGGAACGATAGCTACCATTGCATGTTTAGCAGTCACTATAGTGGTTTAACTAGCTGAATTTTTATATATTCACAGTGCCATTTTAATAAGGGAGTTGAAAAAGATATGAAAAGAAAAGCACTGTTGGTATTTTGTATTTTAGTGGCTCTTTTAACAGCTTGGCTCCTGAGCCTAACTGCCAGCGCTGAAAACCAAAACTGTGTGCTTAACGGTAGAGTGGTAGATGAAGAAGGCTTTGGTATAGAAGATGCTTTGGTGATAATTGCCAACAAGCCCTATCTAACAGATTTCGCAGGCAGGTATGTAGCTTACAATCTCGCTCCGGGCTGCTACAATATAACTATTAGAAAGGAGGGCTACATTCCAAAAACAGAATCTGTTGAGCTTAGGCCTGATGAGACTAAAGACCTCATCACAACTTTAACGAAGCCTAAACCTGGAGTACCTGCTAACGATCTTATCGTATTTATGCTGGCATGCTTAGGAGCTGGTATTGTAATATTGGGCGGAATATTTATGAGGAAATTGGGTAGTGAGTAAATATGTGGAGTAGTATTTTAGATATTATATGCGCTTGGAACCTAGTGTTCGCATTGACTCTTTTGATAATCTCAATACGGACTTATCTAAGAGCTGGAAAGGCGAAATTTCTGATTGTGTCTGCAGTATTCCTACTATTCTTTGCAAAAGCTGCTCTCGCCAGCGTGAGCTTATTCCATACAGCTCTTCAAACAATCCTCACTGCTAATTTAGCTGTTCTACTCGATTGCGCTATTCTAGTAATGCTGTTCCTTGCAATTGTAAAAAGATAAATAAAAATGGAAGAACTACTCCTGTTAGAGAGCAGAAGAAAAATTTATAGAGTAATTGAGAGCAATCAAGGTATCCATCTAAGAGAAATTTCTAGAATTTTAGGTATGCATCTGAGTTTAGTAGAGCACCATTTAAACTACATGGCTAAGCACGAACTTATTAATGCAATTGAAGAAGGCGGCTATAAAAGATATTACACTGGCAAGGAAATAATTGGCGCGAGAGATAAAAGGGTTCTAGCGCTGCTGCGCCAGAAAATGCCTCTTAAAATAGTGCTGTTCATCCTAGAGCATCCCAATTCAAGGCACAAAGATATTCTAACACAGTTAAATATTTCAGGCTCTACACTTTCATTCCATCTTAAAAAATTGGTTAAAGCCGGCATGCTGAATGTGGGCTCTCAGGGTAGCGAAAAGAGCTACGATATAAATGATAAAAGAGCGGTACTTAGACTTTTAATTGAGTACAAGCCTGCTGGTGAAGAGCTGACAGAGAGCTTTGTAGAGCTCTGGGAGCAGTTGAAAGTTTAATAAATACCAAAACATAAAAAGTATTGCCTACAAGTTCGATAAAAGAGGAGCTTATCTCCTTTCTTTAAAATAAAGCGCTACTGCCAAAATACTGAAAACGGCAATCAAGCCTATAAGAAGCCAGAGTAGCCAAAGAGGCGCGAATCGCCCTACAGCAGGCTCATAAGCACATGGCTCAGTAACTCTAAAACTGCTCTCTGGTATTACGCCGCTGCAATTAGCCTGGAGCGCTCCTGTTTCGTGGTACAGCGCTAAACTTTCGAAAGAGAAATAGCCTAACGAATACATTGTATAGTGAGTTTTATTGCACTCGAATTCAAGCCACAATCTTACAAAATAGATCCCGTGAGGTGTGGCTTGTGCAGTTGAAATTAAGAACTCAACACTTTCAATCTTTTCAATCATCGAAAAATTTCTAATGTTATTTTCCAATTCAGGCGCGTTATTTATTTCAGTTATATTTTTAGCATCGCCTACAAAAGAGCTGTATTTGTAAATCTCAGCTCTTATACTAACATTCTCCATGGAGCTGGGATAAGTATTGTTAATCGTGAATCTGAACTTGCCTGATTCGCCCGGCGCTAGCACTAGATGCTCGAAATTGCTGAGCACAGGCTCTGCATCCGCTGAAGATATTATTAAAGTCGCTATTACTAATGCTGGTAATATTTTTAGGTGCATACATGGATATACAGCTCTGAAAACTTAAATTCTTCATAGAAAAATTCTTGTAGTCTGTGTTTTATATCCAGTAAAAATGCTAACTTTAATTGGTGTAGCGCACGTATTTGATATCGCGGAGCAGGTAGAGATGGTAATTAAAGAAAAGAAGCCTGATATTATTTGCGTTGAGCTTGATAGAGCTAGGTACTTAGCGATTAAGGAGCAACACTTGAGCAAAGATGTTACTCTACCTTATAGATTGCTTGCACTGTTTCAGCGCAGAATTGCTTCTAAATACGGTATCAAAGTGGGTAGCGAAATGCTCGCTGCGCTAGAGACTGCAGCTACACTCAATATTCCAACAGAATTTATAGATATGGATGGAATACAAATTTTTGCAAGGCTGTGGAAGAGTATGGCACTGAGCGAAAGGCTCAGGCTCGTGATAGGCGGCTTTTTTGGATTGTTCGTCAGAAAAAAGCGGTTAGAAGAAGAGCTTGAAAAGTTCGAAAAAACTTACGACCAATATATGGAAATTTTTGGTAACGCGTTTCCAACTGTAAAGAAAATTTTAATTGACGAGCGAAACCAACACATGGCAAACATGCTCCAAAACTTGTGCTCCAAGTACAAAAAAGTGCTTGCAGTAGTTGGCGAAGGGCATGTTGAGGGACTTAAAAAATTACTTTATAATTTAGAGCCTGAGATAATAAAATTAAGTAGCTTAAGAAAAATGGGCGCAGCAACATTAAAAACTACTTCTGAAGTATCTATAGGATATACGCTCAATGAATGAGATATTAGAGAAGTACAGGGTAGCTGGTAGAGTAGCTGCAGAAGCTAGAGCTTACGGCAGCAAGCTTGCAGTGGAGGGAATTCCGCTTTTAGAACTTGTAACTGAGATAGAGCTCTTCATAACAAAGAAGGGCTTAAAGCCTGCGTTCCCAGTAAATATAGGAATAAATAATGTTACTGCTCATTATACTCCGAGTTCTAACGATAAGTCGATTTTGAAAAAAGGCGATGTTGTGAAAATAGATTTAGGCACTCATTTAGAAGGATATATTGCGGATACCGCTATTACCGTAGAAGTGGGCACCGACAATTACAGAAACTTAATCGCAGCAAGTGTAGAAGCACTTAATTTAGCGCTAGAGCTGCTCAAGCCTGCCCTAGAAGTTAACGTTATTGGCTCTTGCATTGAAAATGTAATTACTGCTAGAGGGTTCAAATCTGTAAGGAACTTAACGGGGCATTCAATAAGTCAATACAAGCTTCACGGTGGAAAAGCAATTCCTAACGTAAGAACTTCTGTGGCTGATAAAATAGAGCTAGGCGAGGTATTGGCAATAGAGCCTTTTGCAACTAATGGCTATGGAAAGGTTAATGAACGTGGCTACGGCAATATTTACAGGTTTGTAAGAGATAGAGAGCCACGCAGCAAAGAAGGTAAAATTTTAGTTGAATATATCAAAAAAAATTTTCATTCTTTACCTTTTGCAGAGCGCTGGTGCTGCGGGGTAGTCGATAACCCCCAACTTGCGCTCAGAGAGCTAACGAAAGAGCTTATTGTCGCTAGATACCCCATACTGCAAGAAGTAGATAACTCTGTTGTGGCGCAGACTGAGCATACTGTAATAGTAACTGAGCGTGGTTGTGAAATTATTACGTAGTGCAGGGGGAGAGATTCTCAACAGCCTCAGGCTTTTTGCCAGCCCAAAAAGGCTTCTTTGAACTCTCGAAGTCCTACGACACAGGGTCCTAAGCCCTGCCCCTCTGATCTGTCAAGAGCAGATGTAAAGGAGCTCTGCTCCTTGGCATTAGACCAAACTTGGGTACCCCTGCAAGCAATAGATTTATTATTCACTATATAAATATATTTTTGTATGGGCTTCGAAGATCTAACAGAGTTGGACAAAAGACTTTATGAATATATAAAAAGTCATGACTTCGTTGCCAACAAATGGTCTACGCCGCAAGCTGCTAAAGCGCTTGGCGTAAAAGAAGAAGAAATATATCAGAGCTTATCAAATTTAGCGAGGCATATTAAAGACAAAATTGAAATTAACTATAGAGACGGCGGACTGAGAATTGCAGTGGAATAAATTCACTTGAAAACAAGCTCTTCAGCAATCGTTAGAAAAGCTCTTTCTACATTTTCGCCTGTTTTAGCGCTTGTGAGCAAATATTTGGTACTAAACTCAGAAGCTAACCTTTTAATAAAATCTTCTTGATAAAATCTACGCGCTAAGTCTATTTTGTTCGCCAGAATTAAAATTGGTATTCTACCTGTAACTTTAAAAAGTGAGTGCACCCAATTTGATAGACGCTCTAGAGTTTCGGGCCTTAGAGCGTCGCAAACCACAAGAGCGCCGTTAGCCCCTAAATAATAAGTGGGATGAATTGTTTTGAAATCCTCTAAACCAGTAATATCCCAAATATTGAGGGTAAGCTCAACGCCAAAGGCTGAGATTACTTTTTTGGTTACTTTAGCACCGATAGTAGGAAGATATTTATCAACGAACATTCCGTAGACGTATCTGCGAATAAGTGAGGTTTTACCTACCATACTATCGCCTAGAACGCATATCTTTTTAGTAGCTTTAAGCTCCTTTGCTTTGTTCGCTTCCAGCCTCTTTATAGTCTCTTTTCTTCTAGCAATAACTTCTGGAGAGCTTGGCTCAAGCTCTAAAGCTTTATTGAAGCACTCTAGCGCTTCACTGTACCTACACAAGTTAAGCATTAAGGAGCCTTGCGCAATCCATGCATTGGCATTGCGAGGCTCGAGCTCAACAACTTTTTGATAGCATTTTACAGCCTCGTCATAAATTCCCTGAATAAGCAAAGTAGCAGCTTGATTGTTCCAAGCTTCTGTGTAAAAAGGCTTGTGCAAAACAGCTCTCCTATAGCAACTAATAGCATCTTCTAGATTGCTTTGAGTAAGATATACGTTACCAAGTTCGTTATAAGCTTCTGCAAAATTAGGACAAATACTTAGCGCTTTACGATAATGCTCTATAGCCTCTTTATGCATTCCCTGACTTGCAAAAAATTTCGCCTTCCTGACCAAAGCGTTCGCTTCTTCCTCAGCCATTTTACATTATAAGAATTAACTTCTTCGCTAATAACATTTATTATTAGCTCTGCAAATTATAGTAAAAAATGAAGAAGCTCAACTGCGAGCTTATCACATGGCGAAAAAGCTATGAGCTCGCTACTAAACTAGCTCGTAAAATCAAGCTCTCTAGCTACATACCTGAGATTGTTATTGCTATAGGTAGAGGAGGATTTGTACCTGCACGTATAGTATCTGATTTTCTAAACATAACTGAGCTTACAAGCATAAGAATAGAGCATTGGCTCGCAGCAAAGCTCAAAAAAGAGGCTAGGTTGCAAGCTCCTCTTGCTGTGAATGCAGGCGGCAAAAAAGTGCTTGTTGTAGATGATATCACAGATACCGGCGAGACTCTAGAAAAAGCGCTTCGCTATATAAGTGCTCAGAACCCAAAAGAAATAAGGACTGCGGTGCTGCACCACAAAACAGTATCTAAATTAGAGCCTGACTATATTGCGCATAAAATTAAAAAATGGCGCTGGGTTATATATCCTTGGGCTATTTACGAAGATCTCAGCACATTTATAGTTGAGATTTTAAAAGAGGAAAAAGAACGCAGTAGTAGCAAGATTCTAAAAGCGTTAGCTGAGAATTTTAATATTAGAATGAATTTGAGAACATTGCAACTAATGCTCGAAGAGCTTGAGACTGACGGTAAAATAGCAATGAAAACAATGAGAGGATTGGAATATTGGTGTTTAAAATAAATTCTCCAAATATTTTTTGCTCTCAACAGCTTCTTCTAAATTTCTGCATTCGATCACATAGAAATTATTGTAATTCAAATTTAGAATTTTTTTGAAATCAATATTGCCTTTTCCAAGCGGTAAATGCTCGTCTTTGATGCCTAGATTATCATGTAAATGGATATCTGCGTATTCTTTGCTGTAAGTTAAAAACTCAGCTATAGCGTTAGCTGTGTTGGCATGTCCGACATCGAAGCAGAGTTCTACGTTATCATTTATAAGCTCAATACTTTCTCCTAATGTATGGCACATTGTAAAATCTTGCTTTGGCATATTCTCTAACGCTATTCTTACACCGTACTCTCTACCAACTTTACCAAGCTCTTTCAAAGATTGCTTGCAGAGCTCTTTTACTTTAGCTTTAGCAAGCACGCCAAGCGGCGAGTAGCAAGCCGGATGTATTGTAACAAGCTTCAAAGCCAGTTGAGACGCTGTCTTAATTGTCTCAGCTATTTGCTTGAGCGACTCTTTCATCATTGCCTTGTTTAAGCTTCCTATATTAATATCGCTTAGAGGAGCATGCACTAATATTTCTAATTCGTAGGAGCTCAATTTCTGCTTAATATCCCATAAATAATGCTTGCCTTCCGCTACTATCTCCCAAGCTTTAAAATGTTTAGAAATTTTTTCAGCTATAACTTCAAAATCTGTAAGTGAAAAACTAGGTGAAGAAACCGCTATTTTCATTACCCAATATATCCAAGCTCTTCTCTGCGCTTTGAGACCTCAGCTTCTTCTATTTCCTTCATTCTTGTTGTTATTCTTTCTATTTGCCTTGCTTTGCGCTCTAGCTCAGAAAGGTCTAATTTAATGCCTAAAATATTAGTTAATGTTTCTAGAACTGCTCTCGCTGCCCTTGGATCTGCAAAGTAGCCTGCAGTTTCGCCCATTAAGCACACTCCCTCAATGTTGCGAAGTGCGCCTAAGCCAAGCAACAATCCGCTCGCACCAATTATGCCGCTTCCAGGCTCGCCTTTGGGAAATACTACTCCGTAATTTTTCATCTCTTTTACAAGCTCTGCTGATGTTGTAGCGCCTATTACTCTAGGCTTGGTAACCATTCTACCGACGCCGTAGCCACCGAGAGTTATGGCTCTTTTAACGTTGAACTGCTTTGCAAGCTTTATAACTGTATCTGCAAGCTCGTACTGCCCTTCAGGAGTTAAACCTTGATAGTCACCGCAAAGTATTAGTAGTTCAGGCTTTTCTAAATAGTACAATCTATTATCTACCTGTTTTATTGTTCCATCATCATTTACAAATACCTGAGGAGGTAAATGCTTGGAATAAATTATTGCCAAAAGCTTTGCTTTGGTTTCATCTACAATATAATCTGCGGCAAGCTTGCCTACATTGCCAACGCCTGGCAAGCCCTCAATAAGTATTGGGCTTTTTAGCTTGGGCTTCTCTCTGACGTATTTTACAATAACTTCACGCATGCCCTGACCTCAACATTCTTCTATATTTGCCATATCTATCTTCGGGCGAAAATCTTGCCGGTATTGGAACAGTTGTTTGGGAGTGGCATTTACTACATACTTGCTTTAGAGTATATAAGTTGCAGTGTAGGCATTTTCTTAGTCTCGTTTTCATCTCTTGTCATTCCTTGTAAACGATATTTTATCAGTGCGTGGATTTATAACTTCCATCGCTCTTTCTAACGCTTTTTTAAGCTCTTGCTCTGCAGTTTTATAATCTTCAGCTTTTACTACAATTCTGTGCTTGGGTGCTCCTATGTATTGGATAGTAACGTTTTTTGATTCTTCAGCTGCTAATAAAGCCTTTTTTATGCGTTCTATGCCAAGAGCCGAGGTTACTTCAATTACACCTGAAATTTCAACTTCGGGCAGCTTAATATTTTCTTTTGCAATTTCTACAAAGCTCTTTACCCAAGAGCCTTTGAAACCACGTTGCTCTAGACCTTTTTCGCCTCTAACGGCTGCGTCTTCAAAACTTAGATAGAGATTGCCGTATTCTCGTATTAGCTGCAGACCGAACTCTTTGTAGCAACTGCTCAAATCTTTGTTTAGCTTCTCAGCCAGAATTGCAAATAGCTTCTCAGCCTTTTGCTCCTGAGTCCATTCCTGGATTTTTTCGTTTCTCTGATGCTCGTTTACTTGCTTTAAAGAGAGGTCTATATGCAATTTTGCAGTATCTACTTTTAAAACTTTACATACTACTTTCTGGTTCTCACGTATATAATCTTGTATATGCCTTACCCAGCCTGACGCTATTTCAGATACATGGATAAAACCTCTTTTATTGCCGTATTCATCGAGCTCTGCAAATACCCCGAAATCTTTTAGCTCTTTTACAGTAGCTATTACAAGCTCGCCTTTATCAGGCCACTCAGATAATTTCATAAAACCTCGATGACTTTAGCTTTTAGTTCTGCTTTACCGCCTCTAGGCATGGCAAGTATTGTACCGCATACTGCGCATCTAACTTGAATTTTAGCTCTATCGAACAGCACTTGCTCATTATTACAGTCCTGACATCTAACTTTAATGAATTTACCAGTCATTTTTTTCCCCCTATACGAGCTCGAATTTTTTTGCTCTAATACCTTTTCTAGTATGCGATTTTTTGCATACTTTACATTTCAGTCTGATAGCGAGCCTTTTTGTAGGCTTCTCTCTGCCTGTAGGCTTTGCCCTTGGAAATCCTCTATAGCCACTAGTAACTCTTCTAAATCTTCGCTGCCCCTGCTTTAACTCTGAGGCTTTCCTCTTCTTTACTTTCTCCACTGTATGCTCAGCATGCTTTCTGCAGAAAGGGCAATGTGTTACGAGAGTGCTGGGTAATTTCATTGTAGTCATAATACCTTGCGCATATATTAAATATTAAGATTTCTTTTTCAGAAACATTTAATAATACCTAGAGCATTTCTATTCTTTGGTGAGAGTTTGGCAATAGGCTTCGTGCTGATAAGTACAGCTCCTGCAAAGGAGCATGATGTGTACAACGAGCTGCTGAAAATACCAGAGATAGTAGAGCTACATCCTCTTTTTGGAGAATACGATTTAATTGCAAAAGTGGAAGCTGAAGATTTCAATGCTCTCGGTGAAATAGTCATAGACAAGATAAGGACAATACCTGGCGTTATAGATACGAAGACGCTGACTGGTATAAAGTTCTGAGGTGATAGAAAAATGGGAGATTATTTAGCAATATTAGGGAGCGTTTTCTTCCTAGCTCTAGGTATTTGCGCAATAGTGGCTGGCTGCTTCGCTACTTATTTCGGCTCAGGTAAAAGCAGAGGTATAGGCGCTGGACTAATAGTACTAGGAGTGGTATTCCTTTTATTACTCTGGTACTTTATGGTATACTTCGGACCTACTAAAGATTCTTGGAATCTTTTTATACTCTATGATGCAATTATTGCTATCGTAGGTGCTCTTATTGGCGGTGCTGTAGCAGTAGGCGTATTTTTGCTTGCTATAATGAAAGCCTGAGCGCAAAAAGACGTATTGGTTCTGTAACTTCAAAAATAAGTTATCCTCCTGGGAGACGATTATTTTTTTTATATTCGCTTACTAGATTTGGCAAATAGCTCGTAAAAATTGTTAGAGAGTTTGAAAGTATCAGGGTAAGAAGCAGCGGTTTTTAAAAATGCTCAGCCAAAACTTTCATAAACTACAAATCGTTTTATGTTAACACAATGACCTCTGCAGAAATTTGTAAAGAGATACTATCTGAGATCCTGGCGAGGAAATCAAGCACAAAAGAAGAGGTTCATAGAATAAAAATAGAGCTCTGTAGAAAATATTCTGCTCCTGAAGTCCCAAGCGATGCTGATATTTTGAGTTACTCTGCAAAATTTCCTAATATCCAAAATTTACTCACACTCAAGCCTGTCCGTAGTCTTTCAGGTGTTGCAGTTGTTGCAGTAATGACTTCGCCATACGCTTGCCCCCATGGCAAGTGCGGCTATTGTCCTGGAGGTATAGAAAAAGGCACAGCTCAGAGCTATACTGGTAAGGAGCCAGCTTCACTAAGAGCTAGTATGTATGACTACAAGCCATACTTGCAAATGAGGGCAAGGCTGGAGCAGTTAAAAGCTATAGGGCATTCGATAAGTAAAATTGAGCTTATTGTAATGGGCGGTACTTTTACTGCAAGAGCGCAAGATTATCAAGAATATTTTATTAAGAGCTGCTTTGACGCAATGAATAATTCAGAGAGCAAAAATTTGATTGAAGCTCAAAAAAAGAATGAAGTCGCAAGTTCAAGATGCATAGGACTTACAATAGAGACAAGACCTGATTGGTGCAAGCAAGAGCATGTGGAAAAAATGCTCGCCTTCGGTACTACAAGAGTAGAGCTTGGCGTGCAAACTCTATATGATAGTGTTTTAAAAGCTGTGAACAGGGGGCATACCACAAACGATACTATAAAAGCAACTAGAATTTTGAAAGATGCAGGTCTTAAGGTGTGCTATCATATAATGCCTGGACTGCCTAATGTGAGTAATGCTGAAGAGCTGGAGTGTTTTAATAAAATATTTAGTAGCGAATCATTCAAGCCTGACATGCTGAAAATCTATCCAACGCTTGTTATTGAGGGCACAGAGCTTTACGAGAAATGGAAATCCCACGAATACAAAGAGCTTGATACTGAGAGTGCTGTAGAGTTACTCGCCAAAGTAAAAGCTCAGGTACCCAAATGGATAAGAATTCAAAGGATTCAGCGCGATATTCCAAGTCAGCTAATCATTGCAGGGGTAAAGAGCAGCAATCTTCGCCAGCTAGTTAAAGAAAGAATGACTCAATTAGGGTTGCAATGTAAATGTATAAGGTGCAGAGAGATAGGTGATAAAGAGCTTAAAGCAGAAGATATAAAGTTATTAAGGGAAGATTACAATGCAAGTAACGGTAAAGAAATTTTTCTGAGTTTTGAAGAAAGTAATGGTAGCGCTTTGGTGGCTTACGCAAGATTAAGATTCCCAAAAAAGCCTTGGAAAGAAATTTTAGAAAATAATGGAATTATTCGTGAGCTAAAAGTAGTTGGTCATTCAGTAGCAATTGGCAAAAGTGCTGGAAGCAAAGAATGGCAGCATCGAGGCTATGGTAGAGAGCTTATAAAAGAATGCGAAAGGATTGCTAAAGAAGCTGGAGCAAACAAACTTTTCGTGAATAGTGGTGTAGGCGCTAGAAATTATTATAGAAAGCTTGGATACGAAAGAATTGATTGGTATATGGGTAAGGTGCTAAAGTGACAGCAATTGTTAAAGGCATAGGATTGGAAAAAACATTTAAATTAGGCAAGAGTTACGTGCATGCCTTGCGCGGTATAGACATTGAGATAAATGCCAAAGATTATATTGCACTTATGGGACCTAGTGGCTCAGGTAAAACTACTTTACTCTATATATTAGGAGCGCTAGATAGGCAGACTAAAGGTGAAGTATTGTTTGAAGGTGAAGCTCTTTCGAAACTTTCAGAGAAGAAACTTGCTGAGATAAGGTCTGAGAAGATAGGGTTTGTCTTCCAAATGTTCTATCTCGTACCGACTATGACAGCATTTTCGAACGTATTACTACCACTAACTTTTGCAAGAAAGCGTAAACTAAAGAACGAATTAGAGCATGCTAAAGCTCTACTTAAATTAGTGGGTTTAGAGGGGCGAGAGCACCATAAGCCAAATGAACTCAGCGGCGGCGAAATGCAGAGGGTAGCGATCGCTAGAGCGCTGGTAAACGACCCTGTGTTATTGCTATGCGACGAGCCTACCGGTAATCTTGATTCTAAAACGACCGAAGAATTAATGGCTACTTTCGATAATCTTAACGATATTGGCAAAACGATTTTTATAGTAACTCATAACGAAGCTGTAGCAAATTACTGTAAGAAAATATTAAAAATTTCTGATGGTAAAATAGTAGGTTGAAAAATGAGATTGACTAAAATTTTGGGTTGTAGCTTTGACGGATTAAGAAGGAAAAAATGGAGAACGTTTCTTACAATTATCGGTGTAACAATAACAATAATGCTTATTGTCTCGAATATTTCTATGATGGAAGGTTTCAAAGAATATTATGTTAATGAAGTAAAGAGCATAGGCTCTAATTGGCTGTTTGTCTCGCCCGGTAAGTATGAAGAATCAGCGCAGGGAGGGTGGCAACGTGTAACTCCATACATATATCCACTTACAATTGAAGATTCTGAAAATATTAGTAATGCAGAGCATGTGGTTTATGCAAGCCCTATAATTGAGGGGGGTATATTCTTGCCGCTATTTAATAAATCGTTTGCTTTAAGTGGTATAACCTCAGAATACTTTTCTATATTTAGATTGACGTTAGAAAGGGGTGAGTTATTTAACGACTCTTATATTTATGAAGAAGGTAGCGATATCCCTGTGATTGTAGGTTACGAAGTCGCCAAAATACTTAATAATACTGTAAGAGCTCAGGGTATAGTAAATATTACAAACTATAATTTTACTGTTATAGGTATTTTAAATCATAAAGTAGCACCATTTTTCATGCCGTCTTTTGATAGAGCAATGTTCATTCCTGTAGCTATTGCAATGGATATTACTGGTAAGGGCAATGAGTTAGATAAAATAGCTGTCGAAGTTGACAGTTACGAGAATATAGATATTGTAGCTAGTAGAATAAAAGAGGTTTTGAAAGAGAGCCATTATGGCATAGAAGATTTTTGGGTGGTTTCTTTAGCAGATGTTGTTGAGCTAACGAACCGTCAGTTAGGGCAATTTGATATTCTTACTCAAATAACGAACTTGCTTGCACTTGTTGTTGCAGGAGTAGTCATACTTGTAGTAATGATAATGACTGTTACAGAAAGGAAGCGTGAAATTGGTATAATGAGAGCTGTTGGCGCAGAACGAAAACATATATTAGCTATATTTTTAGGTGAGGCTGGAATAATCACTTTAACAAGCTATTTGATAGGCAGTGTGCTAGGTTTTATGTTAGTTAGTTCAATAAAAGTTTATCTTAAAGGTATGTTCGCTTTTATTAATATTTCTAAAACTATTCCATACTCAATGGTTGTCGCTTTCTATACCTGCGTACCACTTTGCCTAATCTTTGCTCTATACCCGGCATGGAAAGCCACAAAAGTCTCGCCTGTTGAAGCTATAAGATATGAATAAATCACCCTATTCTCGTAATCAGCTCAGGAGTAATTCCTTTCTCTGTTATCGAGTAAATCAAAGTTGCCATTTTTTGAGGCTGATTCTTAACTTTCTTTATTATCAATCTATTCTCGAAGCCTGTGCCTATTTTAAGAACCTCTAATTCTATCAAGCAATCTACTATAGCTGCAATAGCATTTTCTATCCTTTTATCATAAACATCTTTTGCAAGTGTGAGCAGCGCTACACCCTTCGTGTAATGGATATGAGTCACAATGGCTCTTAAAGCTGAGAGTACGTCTTCACTTGGATAGTGCTCTAAAAAGAAGTCTAAAGAGTCTATAGCCACTCTATACCCGCCCTTCTGCTTAGAAAGCTCGTAAGTTAAAGTTTCTAAAAAATTAACTTCCTCGTGCTCTTCACCAAGTGTTAATTTAGCTATATCTGAAATGCTCAAGCCTTCTCTTTTCAGCCTACTTGCTTCAAGCTCTTTAGAAAGTACCTTCTCATAGTATTGTGTTGCAATACTTATTACTTCAATATCCTCTCGCCACCCATAGCTTCTCATAGTAGCCTTTACTTCCTCATGACCTTCGGTAGTTGTAAAATAAAGAGCCTTTTCGCCTTTAACAGCAGCGCCAGCAAACTGCTTCGCAAAAAGCTCGGTACCAGAGCCTGGCGAGCCGACTACAAGTACTGAGAAGCCTTCAGGAATGCCGTCCATAAGTACGCTATCCAATTTAGGTATACCTGTAGTAGGCATTTTTTATTACAATAATCTTAGCTCCTCTTCTTTAGTAAGATATCTTCTCACTCTTTCACGCTCTTCACTAAGCTCCCTGCCTGCCTTCACATAAAAAAAGAATTGGCATGTAGGTGCGCCGTGCGCCATTGTCCCGCCCATGAGCACCTCACCTTCGCTAAATATGCTCTTCCAGACGCCTCTAGCATAGCCCCATGAAAAAGGACATGCTATATGAGGAGATTTTCCTGCACGCTCTGGAGTAGGGCATTTAAATATATGCGCCACTATTTTTTCATCTGAAATTTCTGAGAATACTATTCCAGTACCTTGTAAGTTCCAGATATAACCGCTCGTGAGTCTTGCCCAATCCATAGGAGTATATTTTTCAATTTTTTTACCGACTCTTTTCTCAAATACTAATCTTCCCAATTCTTCTGCAGCAGTAATAACAACTTCGCTTGCTTCGTTCTTATCAAGGCTACCGAAAATACTATCTGTAAGAGCTAGTATGGCATAATCTCCTACTCTAATTGTGAATTCAGTTAGTGGTTTGGGATGTACATCAACACGCTCAGGTAATACTGCTTGCTGCATCATACGTTTAAGGTCTTCACGCATACTCTCACTCGACTTCTTAATAAACTGGAAATTGCACCCTTTCATACCTAGAGCAATTGTTCCGCGCATTTTTAGATCGCCTTCAGGAAATGATTTGCGCCAGAGAGCTCTTCCAAACCCGTAAGAAAAAGGGCATACAATCTCAGGCGCAGCCAGAGCTCGTGCTAAAGTAGGGCATTCGAAGATCTCAACTTCTGCTGAGTCATCAGTTACTTTTACCCATTTAAGTGTGGTGCCCATCGGCTCGAAAATAAGCTCGTTAATATTTTCACACCATTCTTGAGGTGTGGTGATTTTCTTAGTTACGAACTCGTCGTAAACTTTTGAGCCGAGCAGTTCAGCCGCGTTCATTAGTATCTCAGATGCTTTTTCTTTAGATAGTTTTTTGAAAACAGTAGTTGCCAGAGATAATATTGTATAGTCTATAATCTCTGACACCACTTCTTTACTCCTAGCCGGCCTAGTCATCCATACAACTTTATCTGCCGATTTTATCTGGGTTAAAGGCTCCGATATCATTTTCCTATTCACCCACGTATTTCTATAACATTATCGCACAGCATTCTAAGTAAGCCGTCAATATCTTTAGGAGTTTGCTCTTTAACAGAAAGCAACAAAGAAGATGCATCTTTAGCGCTAAGAGCATTGACTAGTACATGCAAAAATTCTGTCAGTATCTTTTCACTGTTATAAATTGAAAGTGCGTTAACGGAGTCGAAGAAGACAAACTTGTGCTCGCTTTTCGCTCTTTTCAGAAGACTATCAGTTTTAGTAAGTATCAATTCCAACATAGTAGGGCTCTCAACGAAGACTACGTTATCAGCAGGCGGCGGAGGGCCTTCGCTCATATACGACACGCTGTCTACAAATAAAACATCGCTTAGATTCACATTCTCAGTTTCTAATCTTGAAATAACAGCTTTAGAGGGACGGGTTGCAGAAATATAGACTCCGCCCATTTTGCGGTGATTTACAAGATAGCTCATTGCACCAAGTATTACTTTAAAATAGTTAGTAATATCAACAGAGATGAGAGTAACTTCATGGCTCTTTAACTGCTTTAATTTAGATGCTATTTCTTCAGCAATTTCAGCCACTTTCAGCACCCCATTTAAGTAAAGGTATGAGTACAACGCCATTTGGAGTCAAGTCAAGGATATATTTTGCAAGTGAGTGCGTCGTGCCTCTCATTTTAACTACATGTAAAGTTCTCAGCATATAGCCTTTCCTTTCTATAGTACCAAGTAAAATTATACCGTCTGCAATGGCTTCTTCTATACCGTATACAGAATACATTACTCCTGGCAAACCGCCCCATGAGCCTGTAGGCTGTACTTCAGAAGTCATTAAAGTAGTGCACTTAAGCGCTGAAAGAACTCTACCTAAATTGAATATAAGTTCTCTTATCCTAGTTCTATTCTCCAACTGATGGCATACCGCAGTAATAGAATCTATCACAAGTCTTTTAGCATTTAGCTTCTTTGTTATATCTTCAATTGCATTTACAATAGGCTCTACGTTAGAAATAGTATAGCCTTTTTTCTCTATACCTAGTCGTTCGTAAATACTACCCAAGTCGAAAAGGTTTAGCTTCCTTTCAGCTATAAGCTTTGGGTCGAAGAAATTGAAGCTTTTTAAGTTTTCCACAAGTTTAGAGACAGGCTCTGTAACAGAAATGAACATGCAAGTATCGCCAAGTTTAGCGCCATTAACTAAAAACTCCATTGAAAGAGTTGTTTTACCTGAGCCGCAAGCGCCTGCAACAAGTACACTATTGCCAATTGGGATGCCTCCGTTTAAAATATTATCTAATCCCTCAATGCCTGTCGCGCAACGCAAGCGCTTTTCCATTTCTTTCTCGTATTAAAAATATTATTCATTGTATATAAAGCATATGAAGCGAGCCTTCAGGGAAAGAAAAAGCTCATAGTCCAGAAAAGCCTTTTTTATTTCTGTATGTCTCTTACCAAACTAGCTTCAGAACTGGCAGTACAGCTAAAAGAAGTTGCTAAAGCTGAAAATTTAGAGTTAGAAAGAATACATAGGGGGTTTAAAAAAGGCTCTATAGCACTGCCTTTTAACCCAATTCACTCTCCAAAACCTTTAGGTATAGGTAGCGGGCTTAGAGTCAAAATCAACGCCAACATTGGCACTTCGCCTGATTATGCAAATTTAGAAGAAGAGCTGGAGAAAGCTAAAATTGCAATAGAATATAAGACTGATACTCTCATGGACTTGAGTATAGGAGGGGATATCGATTTGATTAGAAAGAAAATATTGAAGAGCGCGAATATTCCAGTTGGCACAGTGCCTATCTACCAAGCAGGTATAGAATTTGCAAAGAAGAGCGCAATAGTGCGCATGACTGAAGATTCTATTTTCAACGCTATTGAGAGGCATGCGAAAGATGGTGTTGATTTTATGACGCTACATTGCGGCATTACTAAAGAGAGCATTGAGAAATTGAGAGTTCAAAAAAGAGTTACTGGCGTTGTTAGTAGGGGTGGAGCTTTTTTAGTTGCTTGGATGCTGCACAATCAAAAAGAGAACCCACTTTACAAAAACTACGATTATTTACTAGAACTTGCTGAGAAATATTCTTTCACAATTTCGCTGGGCGATGGTTTGAGGCCAGGCTGTATTGCAGATGCAAGCGATAGGCCGCAGATTCAAGAGCTTATAATAGTGGGGGAGCTCGTAGAAAGAGCGAGAGAGAAAGGAGTTCAAGTTATAGTTGAAGGTCCTGGGCATGTGCCTCTAAACCAAATAGAAGCTAATGTTAGGATGGAGAAGGCAATTTGTAAAAATGCGCCTTTTTACGTGCTAGGACCGCTTGTTACAGATATAGCTCCAGGCTACGACCATTTAGTAGGTGCAATTGGAGGCGCTTTAGCAGCTTATTACGGAGCTGATTTTCTGTGCTACGTAACCCCTGGTGAGCATCTTGCTCTGCCAAGCGTTAATGATGTAAAAGAAGGCGTTATTGCCAGTAGAATTGCAGCTCATGTAGCAGATTTAGCAAGAGGCAAGAATTACAAGCTTGACCTAGAAATGGCTAAAGCAAGATTTTCTCTAAATTGGAAAAAGCAGTTTGAACTTGCAGTTGATAGCGAGAAGGCAAAAGAATACAGAAGAAAGCGCAAGCCTCAATACAGTGAAACATGCTCTATGTGCGGTAAGTACTGCGCAATGAGGATAGTGAAGGAGTATTTGGAGTAGAGGCATCGAATATTTTCAAAAAGATATGGTTGTTATAACTTTACAGGCAGGCTCTAGAGTCATTGGTAAACTGCCGAAAGGATGTAAATATTGCGCAAAAGGCGCTAAACTCGTGTTACTGGTTACTGGCTTGTGTAAAAGGAAATGTTTTTACTGCCCACTTTCTAAAGAGAAAAGAAATAAAGATGTGGTATTTGCAAATGAAAGAAGAGTTAAATGCTACAATGATATTATTGAAGAAGCTGAGCTTATCAATGCACTTGGCACTGGAATCACAGGTGGCGACCCTATGCTCGTTCCAAAAAGAACTCTGCGTTATATAGAATTAATTAAAGAAGTTTTTGGAAAAGAGCACCATATTCATTTATATACTACTGGCGAATTTAAGAGAGGCTTGGTTAGAAAGCTTGCATGCGCAGGTTTGGATGAGATCAGATTTCATCCTCCTATCAAATACTGGGATAGATTGGAAAATTCTAGTTACGAAATTATCATTAAAGAAGCTCTCAGAACAAATATGAGTATTGGTATTGAGATTCCTTCTTTGCCTAACTACAAAGCAAAAATTATTAGTTTAATAAAAAGGGCTGACGAGCTTGGAGTCGATTTTATCAATTTAAATGAGTTGGAATATTCTGAGACTAACTATAGAGCTCTCAATAAGCTTGGCTATAAAGTAAAAAACGATATTTCAGCTGCTGTTAAAGGTAGTGAGCCGCTTGCGCTCGAATTAATGAAAAAGCTCGATGTCGATATTACTCTCCATTATTGCTCCTCCGCTTTTAAAGACTCAGTGCAATTAAGAAACAGAATAATGCGGAGAGCTAAAAATATAGTTAAAGATTATGAAATTATTACTGAAGATGCAACTCTGCTGAAAGGTATTATTGAATGCGAGAATTTAAGTGCGGTAAGAGAAGAGCTGATAAAAAAATTCAGTATCCCTGAAAAACTTGTTGAAATTGATATTGCGAGAAGAAGACTGGAAACAGCTCCTTGGATAATTGTAAAAATTGCTAAATTTTTGCCTTTTCCATGCTCCATTGTTGAAGAATATCCAAC
>JASEFT010000016.1:23548-24751 GCA_030018475.1 Candidatus Thermoplasmatota archaeon | reverse complement strand
GAGGAGAAAAATGCGCACAAAAAAAGTAACTGTTGAAGAAATAGACAAGTGCCCTGAGTGCCTGAGCGCACATTTGACAAGAGATTATGAAAGAGGAGAGTTGGTTTGCGAAGATTGCGGACTTGTAATTGATGAGGCTTATATAGATCAAGGTCCTGAATGGAGAGCATTCGATACAGAGCAAGGCGAGCGAAGATCGAGAACAGGTGCGCCCGTTACATATACTATTCACGATAAAGGTCTGAGCACAGAAATAGGCTGGAAGAACAAAGATTTTTACGGCAAAAGTATTCCTACAAGGAGCAGAGCACAGCTTTATAGATTGAGAAAATGGCAACGTAGGATAAGAGTGAGCAATGCGACTGAAAGGAATCTTGCTTTTGCGCTTAGCGAGCTGGAGAGAATGGCAAGCGCTGTAGGCTTGCCAAGAAACGTGCGCGAGACTGCAGCAATAATTTATAGAAAGGCTGTTGGCAAGAATCTTATAAGGGGCAGGAGTATTGAGGGAGTTGCTGCTGCTGCCCTGTACGGGGCTTGTAGGCAGTGTAATGTACCTAGAACTTTAGATGAAATTGCGAGCACTAGTAGAGTATCTAGAAAAGAGATAGGTAGAACATATAGATTTATGGCTAGAGAGCTAAAACTTAGGTTAATGCCTACAGCACCTCACGATTATATAGCAAGATTCTGCTCCGAGCTAAAGCTTGGTAGCGATGTTCAGACGAGAGCTAACGAAATATTGAAAGTAGCAACTGAAAAAGAGCTAACTTCTGGAAGAGGACCTACTGGCGTGGCTGCCGCTGCACTCTATGTAGCTAGTGTGATGTGCGGTCAGCGCAAGACGCAAAGAGAAGTTGCAGATGTTGCCGGCGTTACTGAGGTTACTATTAGGAATAGATATAAAGAGCTAACTGAAAAGCTCAATTTAGACGTGCCTTTATAGAAAGATTGTTCTAAAGCCAGGAATAGCTAAAACTAACGCCGCTACGAAAGAGATTACATAAATTCCTGTGTTCCATCTAAATACTTTTGAACCATCAAGGGGATAGATTGGTAGCATATTGAAGAAAGCTAGAAAAGAATTTACCCAATATACCATAACTATAAAATTTAGGATATAGCTCTGAGGAACGAGAAATACGAAAGGTAAGCATACAGCGCCAATAACTATATTGATTAAAGGTCCTGCAAGCGATATTTTAC